>NZ_JBNTKF010000038.1:0-12258 GCF_050408675.1 Microbacterium daqui
CCACGACCGCCGGCATTCATCGCTCGGCTACCTCGCACCCGTCGACTACGCTCGGCAATGCACCCATCAATCGGAAACCGACGACTCGCACAGCGACCGGACCGAATGAAGGGGGCGGCCCAGTGGCACCGACAATAATGGCGGCAATGCAGGCAAGCGCCACGACGGCAAAGGCGATCAGCATCGTGGGTGTCGTCATCAGGTAGCGCGTGACGTCCCGGCCATGCGCGCGCATGTCGTCGGTCGTGATCGTGATCGTGCGCTGCGGCTTTGGCATGGAGTCAGTATGGCAGTTGGGTATTGTTGAGTGGTGACTGAGAAAGCGCGTCTTTATTCCGGAATGCAGCCGTCCGCCGATTCCCTCCAGATCGGTAACTACATTGGCGCGCTGATGCAGTGGCGCGACCTGCAAACTTCTTACGACGCGTTCTTCTCCGTTGTTGACCTGCACGCGATCACGGTCGCACAAGATCCCAAGATTCTCGCTGAGAAGACGCGCCGCACGGCCGCTCAGTACATTGCCGCTGGCATTGAGCCGGCAAAGTCGACGCTGTACGTGCAGTCGCACGTGCCCGCTCACGCTGAGCTCGCCTGGATTCTGTCGACCATCACCGGTTTTGGTGAGGCGGGCCGCATGACCCAGTTCAAAGACAAGTCGCAGCGCTACGGCGCCGACTCCACGAGCGTGGGCCTGTTCACCTACCCGGTGCTGATGGCAGCTGACATTCTTCTCTACCAGGCAAACGTGGTTCCGGTCGGCGACGACCAGAAGCAGCACGTTGAGCTGACCCGCGACCTCGCGGAGCGCTTCAACTCCCGCTTCGGCGAAGCATTCGTGGTTCCGAACGCCATGATTCAGCAAGACACCGCTCGCATCTACGACCTGCAGAACCCGGTCGCGAAGATGTCGAAGTCGGCCGAGACCGACGCTGGCGTGCTGTGGTTGCTCGATGAGCCATCGAAGACCGCGAAGAAGATCATGCGCGCCGTGACCGACAACGACGGTGTCGTGAAGTACGACCGCGAAGCGAAGCCCGGTGTGTCGAACCTCATGGTGATTTATGCGGCCATGACGGGTCGCCAGATTCCGGCGATTGAAGATGAGTTCGCTGGTCGCGGCTACGGTGACTTCAAGAAGGCCGTTGCTGAGGCTGTCGTGAATGAGTTTGGCCCGGTGCGCGAGAAGGTTCTCGAGCTGCTCGCCGACCCGGCTGAGCTTGACCGCGTGCTTGCTCGTAACGCCGAGAAGGCGGAAGAGGTCGCCAACAAGACCCTCAACGACGTGTACGACAAGGTCGGCCTGCTGCGCCGCGCACGTTAATCGTGACGGCTTCGGCCGTCGATATCGCACCGCTCACCACCGCACGTTTGGTGTTGACGCTCGCTTCGGCGCGCGATATCGACGATATTGTTGACGCTTGCGCAGACCCGACACTGCGCGAGTGGACGTCACTGCCCACGCCCTACCAACGGGCAGACTCGGAGTGGTTTGTCGAGCACGCTGGTGTAGCGGCGCGGGATGACCGCGCGCGGAACTGGGTGGTTCGCACTGCCGGGCGCGTGTTGGGAGTCGTGTCGTTGACGCGATCGACACCTGACACCGCAGAGCTCGGGTTCTGGATCATCGCAGACGCACGACGCCAGGGGTATATGGCTGAGGCGGCGGCCGCGGTCATCGACGACGGCTTCGCCATCGACGGCATGCGCCTGGATCGCATCGAATGGAACGGCGCGGTCGGCAACACGGCGTCGGCGCGAACGGCCCGTGCGCTCGGCTTTCAGTACGAGGGCCTGCGGCGCGGCGCCATGCTGACATCGCGCGGGCGCTGTGACGCGTGGGTCGCCGGCCTCCTCTTCACCGACCCCCGCAAACGCACCCCCTGGCCTGTCCTCCCCCGCTGAGATTGGGGCATAGCGCTCACTGGGCGGGCGTGGCATCATGGCCGCATGCCGGAGATGCCGGAGGTTCAAGGGCTCGCAGACTTTCTCGCGACGCGGTTACGCGGTGTGAGCATCGCGCGTGTGAATCTGGCGGCCATCGCCGCTCTGAAAACGTTCGATCCGCCGCTCGAGGCGATTCGTGGTTCCGTCGTCCGTGATGTCACCCGGCATGGCAAGTTCGTCGATATCTCGCTGTTCAGCCCTGACGAAGACCTACACCTGATCTTTCACCTCGCCAAGGCGGGTTGGTTGCGCTTTGCCGACGAAATCTCCCCCGCCGTCATCAAGCCGGGAAAGACGCCGATCGCGCTGCGCGTCGTTTTCGCCGATGGTTCAGGTTTCGACCTCACGGAGGCCGGAACCAAGAAATCGTTGGCAGTGTACGTCGTGCGCGATGCGCAGGTCGTGCCGGGCATCCGCACACTCGGTCCGGATCCGCTCGCCGCTGACTTCACGCGTGAAAGCCTCGCCTCAATTCTCAGCGGCAGACGCACCCAGATTAAGGGCGTGCTCCGAGACCAATCGTTGATCGCCGGTATCGGCAACGCGTACTCTGATGAGATTCTGCACGCGGCCCGTCTTTCGCCGTACGCGTCAGCTGCGAGCCTGGGGGACGACGACATCACAACGCTCTACGCTGCGATGCAAGACACTCTGCGCACGGCGATCGAGCATGCGTCGGGCAAACCACCGGCTGATCTCAAAGACGCCAAACGGGCGGGTTTCGCGGTTCACGCACGTACCGGCCAGCCGTGCCCGGTGTGCGCAGACACGGTGCGGAGCGTCTACTTCGCCGATCGCAGTCTCGAGTACTGCCCGTCGTGTCAGACCGGCGGCAAGATCCTCGCGGATCGCCGACTCTCGCTCCTGCTCAAGTAGCCAAAAACGCCAGTGGCGCATGCTCGAAAGCATGCGCCACTGGTGAATCGAGGTTTAGAGAACGTCGTCGTCGACCCAATCAAGGGTCTTCGAAACGGCCTTCTTCCAGTTGCGGTACAGGCGCTCGCGCTCCGCCTCGTCCATCTGTGCTTCCCAGCGCTTGTCTTCCTGCCAGTTGGCGCTCAGGTCGTCGAGCGACGACCAGAACCCAACGGCCAAACCGGCGGCGTACGCGGCGCCGAGCGCCGTCGTCTCAGCAACGACGGGGCGAACGACGGGAACGTTCAAGATGTCGGCCTGGAACTGCAACAACGTGTCATTTGCCGTGGCACCGCCATCAACACGAAGCTCGGTCAGGTCGACACCGGCGTCAGCGTTGACCGCCTCCAGCACGTCGCGTGTTTGGTACGCGATCGACTCAAGCGCGGCTCGCGCGATGTGGTGCTTGTTTACGTAGCGAGTGAGTCCAACAATCGCGCCGCGAGCGTCCGGTCGCCAATACGGTGCGAACAGACCCGAGAACGCCGGCACAATGTACGCGCCACCGTTGTCTTCAACCTTGTCGGCCAGGTCTTGCACTTCGGCTGCCGAAGAGATCAAACCGAGGTTGTCGCGCAACCACTGCACGAGCGAACCCGATACGGCGATCGAACCTTCCAGCGCGTAGTGCGCTGGCTGGTCGCCAAGCTTGTAACCAACCGTCGTCAACAGGCCGTTTTCGGACTGCACGATCTCTTCCCCGGTGTTGAAGATCAGGAAGTTACCCGTGCCGTAGGTGTTCTTTGCTTCGCCCTTGGCAAAAGCTGCCTGACCGAAGGTCGCGGCTTGCTGGTCTCCGAGGATTCCGGCGATGGGTGTTTCGCGCAGGAGGCTGTGCTGCTCGGCGACACCGTACACCTCAGAGGACGACTTGATCTCCGGTAGCATCGACTTCGGAACACCAAAGATGCCGAGGATTTCTTCGTCCCACTGCAGGGTCTTGAGGTCCATGAACATCGTGCGGGATGCGTTCGTGACATCGGTCGCGTGGACGCCGCCGTCGACACCGCCGGTCAGGTTCCACAGCACCCACGTATCGGTGGTGCCGAAGAGCAGGTCGCCAGCCTCGGCAGCTTCGCGGGCACCCTCAACGTTGTCGAGTACCCACACAATCTTCGTGCCGGAGAAGTAGGTCGCAAGCGGTAGTCCGACGCGCTCCTTGAAACGGTCCACGCCGCCGGCAACTGACAACGCGTCGACGATGTCTTGCGTGCGGGTGTCTTGCCAGACGATGGCGTTGTAGACCGGCTGACCGGTGTGCTTGTTCCATACCACCGCGGTCTCGCGCTGGTTGGTGATGCCAATCGCTGCGATGTCGTGGCGGGTCAGATTTGCCTTCGACAGCGCCTGGCCGATGGCCTCGCGGGTGTTGTCCCAGATTTCGACGGGGTTGTGCTCAACCCATCCCGCACGCGGGAAAATCTGTTCATGCTCCAACTGACCGGTCGAGATGATCGAACCGCTCCGGTCGAAAATGATGGCGCGACTCGAGGTCGTGCCCTGATCAATTGCAAGTACGTAGTCAGACATCAGTGACTCCATTGTTTCTGTGTTTTAGAAGAGCGCTCATGCGCCCAGGACGGGCAGAAGTACGGGTGCGAGCAGACCGGCACCCACACCACCGATGATCGGACCAACAACCGGCACCCAGGAGTACGACCAGTCGCTGGAGCCCTTGCCCTTGATCGGAAGGATCGCGTGAATGATACGCGGCCCCAGGTCACGTGCCGGGTTGATTGCATAGCCGGTGGGGCCACCGAGGGAAGCACCAATACCAACGATCAGGAGCGCAACGGGAAGAGCGCCCATCGCAGCCATACCGCCGCCGTTACCAAACGCGATAACCACAAACACCAGCACGAACGTGCCCAGCGCCTCGGTAACAACATTCCACCCGTACTTGCGGATGCCAGGACCGGTCGAGAAAACGCCGAGCTTGTTGGCCGGGTCTTCCTCCGCGTCGAAGTGTTCCTTGTATGCAAGCCACGTGAGCACGGCACCGATCATCGCACCAATGAGCTGCGCCGCAATGTAGGCAAGGATTGTGGTGACGTTAACGGCAACGCCCGGAGCAAACTCCTGCGCTCCGCTAGCTACCAAGCCCAAAGTCACTGCCGGGTTGAGGTGCGCGCCGGAGTTGTACGACACCGCGACACCGGCGAAGACGGCCAGACCCCAACCAAAGTTGATGAGGAGGAATCCACCCCCAAATCCCTTGGTCTTGGTGAGCACAACGTTGGCCACCACGCCGCCACCGAGGAGAAGCAGCATCGCTGTTCCCACAATTTCCGCAAGGAACGCCGTTCCCAGATTGTCCACATTGACCTTCTTTCATTCACGACGGCCATCTCCTTGATGACCGCGGCGGCACCCCGTGCCATCTTGCTCCCCACTTGCGGGGCGCAAAGGCTATGTTCTCGCGTGACGAGAAACTTCATTCAGATCGATACCGTGCACATCCGACAGCGTTCGAACCGCATGGTTGATCTCATTGGCGCGAGTATGCTCGCTCCAGCCCAAAACCTCTCCGACGATGTCGGCGAGTTCTGTAAGAACGTCTCCCGTCATCGCCCCGACAAAAGCGATCGAGGTTCGGCGCAAAAACATGTCGTCCAGTCGCACGACGAGCTCGTTGCGCGCCAGCCATTTGATCTCACCCGTCGAGTAAGCCGGCAGGCTTCGCAACGGACGATCTTCGTCGCCCAATTCTTCGATAATGCGTGCCGCGCGCGTGCCGTAACGCTCCAGCAGGGCATCAGCTCGTTCGTAGGTGAGATCGCCTCGATGGTTCTCAACCCATGCCGTCCGCGTTGCGGGACTCGTGGGATATCCGTAGCCGCCGCCGATGGCAACTCTCTCGGTCGAGCGCACACGCCTCCGCCCGATAATCTCCAGCGCCTCGTTCGCGATGTGCTCGCTGAGTGCACGGAAAGTTGTCCATTTTCCGCCCACCAGGCTCAATTGCGTGGTGCCGGGCAGCTGCGGGAGTTCGGTGCGCTCGATGCGGTAGTCGCGAGAGACAAAGCCCGGAGCCTCATCGTCGTGACGAGGCAACGGTCGCACGCCTGAAAACCGGAAGACGATGTGCTCGCGATCAATCGCAATCGAGGGGTAAACGTGCTTGACGAGATCGAAGAAGTAGTCGATCTCCTCTGGCGTGCACCGAATCGGCTGATCCATGTCGTGCTCAAGATCAGTGGTTCCGACCATAACCCGACCCTTCAGCGGGTAGATCAGAACGATGCGGCCATCTTCGTGCTCGAAGAACAGCTCGCGCCCCGCGGTTGCCTGATAGAGCTCGGGGTGGTCCAGCACGATGTGCGACCCCTTCGTTCCGCCCATGAACCGCGTCTTCGTGCCGAGAGCCATATTCGTCTTGTCTGTCCACGGACCGGACGTATTAATGACCACGTCCGCACTGATAGCAAATTCCTCGCCCGTGCGATGATCGCGCACCATGATGCCATCAGCGTTCGCCCCGACAGCCTCCAAGTAGTTGGCTGCACGCGCGTGCGGGCCCTGGCTCAGGCCATCGTGGATGACATCGAGCGCGAGCCGCTCGGGGTCATGCATGGAGGCATCGTAGTAGGTCGCGGTGTACTTGACGTCGGCGTTCAGCGCGGGCATCGCGGCGAGCGACTTGCGGCGGCCGACGAACTTGTGGCGCGGAACAGCACCACCGTCGCGCGAGAACGTGTCATAAATCATGAGCCCGGCTTTGATGAGCAGCGCACCGCGCTCCGTCGGCTTGCCAGACTTGTGGGTCAGGAATCGCAACGGTGCCGAGAGAATGCCGGAGAACGTCGAGAAGATCGGAACCGTCGTTTGCAGCGGTCGCACATAGTGCGGTGCAATGCGAAGCAGGCGGTTGCGCTCAGCGACCGACTCTTTCACCAAACGGAATTCGCCGTTCTCGAGGTATCGAATACCGCCGTGGATCATGTGGCTCGAGGCGCTTGAGGCTCCCGAGACAAAGTCGCCGCGCTCGATCAGAACCACATCGATACCCTGCATAGCCAGGTCACGGAAAGTTCCCGCTCCGTTAATTCCGGCGCCGATGATCAATACGGTCGTGTGCGGTCGCTCGGCAATGGATCGAACCGAGTCGCGTGGTGTCTCCTGCTTACGTGCCACGTTCTAGACCTCCCGTGAGATGGCTTTCGTTCTAGAATCCTGGACTAACGATGAACAGCGTTGCAAGCCCCATGCACATATGTTCAATTACACGAGAGTTGGTGGAAAAAGAGTGTCCGATTCGGTAATGAGCGATCGGCGGCGCGATGCCCTCCGCGCTGCGCACCTCTACTACGTCCAGAGCCTTACAATGGAGGCCATCGCGACGGAGCTGCGGGTATCGCGTTCGTCGGTATCACGATTGCTGGCGCACGCTCGAGATTCCGGTCTGGTGCGCATCACCTTGCATGATCCAGAAGAAGCCCCCGCGACCATCGCCGCACGTGTCGCGCAACGCTTCGATATCACCGTTCATATAGTTCCGGTGTCACAAGTGACCAGCGACATCGAGCGCTTACGGCGCGTTGCGTTGGCGTCTGCCAGCACGATTGGGACGCTCGTGGAATCTAACCAGAAAGTTGGTCTGGCCTGGGGCTCGACGCTCAATGCGGTCTCTCGCGCTTTGGTTCCGCAGTCAACGACCGGAACCGTCTTCGTGCAACTCAACGGATCAGGAAACATCGGCGCTGAAGGCCTCGCCTATTCGTCAGACATGTTGCGACGTTTTGCCGACGCATTCGATGCCCGCGTCGAACAGTTCCCGGTTCCCGCGTTCTTCGATGACCCTCGCACTCGAGAGGCCTTCTGGAGAGAGCGCACTACTCGGCGCGTTCTTCACCTACAAGCACGACTCGACGTCGCAATTTTCAGCGTCGGGTCACCCACCGCTGAGGTTCCATCGCACGTGTACCACGGCGAGTATCTCGATCGAAACGATTACCAGTCGTTGATGAATGACGATGTCGTGGGCGACATCGCTACGGTTTTCTACCGGGCCGATGGCTCAACGAACAACATCACCCTCAATGAGCGTGGAACCGGCCCTGACTTTCGAGTGCTCCGGCGCACGCCCCGGCGGGTCTGCATCGTTTCCGGGTCGGCAAAGATTACGAGCCTGCTCGGCGCGCTCGCCGCCGGCATGGTGACTGATCTCATCATTGATGAGTCGTCAGCGAGCGCTCTGTTGCGCGCCAGCGAATGAACACCGCTCGTGCGGTACCGTACATGTTCGCGAAATATGGGAATACCTCGAGATTCGAACCGTTGAATACACTCAGCAGTGTGTTGCCCCGTCTCTCGGCGCGAGTTTGGCACACGACAGACAGTAACGAGGATCCGTGAATTTTTCGGCCGCAGAAGACGCCGCCATGGCTCAGGCGTTGGCGCTCGCGCTCAACGGGCCCCGCGGCATCAACCCGCAGGTCGGAGCTGTCATCCTCTCCCCCGCAGGTGACGTGCTCGCCACGGGCTGGCACCGCGGCAGCGGCACCCCGCACGCCGAAGTCGACGCGCTCTCCAAGCTCACGCGCGAGCAAACACGCGGTGCGACCGCGGTCGTGACGCTCGAGCCGTGCAACCACACCGGTCGCACCGGCCCATGCGCGCTCGCGCTGATTGAGGCGGGCATCACACGCGTCATCTATGCCACGAGCGACCCGGGCGCGGTCTCCGGTGGCGGTGCTGAGCGCCTGCGTGGCGCGGGTGTCGACGTCGAACGCGGCCTTCTCGAAGACGAAGCGCTCGCGGTCATCGACTCGTGGCTCACGCACACGCGCCTCGGCCGCCCGCACGTCACCGTGAAGTGGGCGCAGACCCTCGATGGCCGCGCGGCAGCCGCCGATGGCACGAGCCAGTGGATCACCGGCCAGGTTGCCCGCGCCGACGTGCATCGGCGACGGGCTGAGGCAGATGCCATCGTGGCGGGCATCGGAACCATCCTGCGCGATGATGCGGCGCTCACGGCACGAGATGGTGACGAACTACTCTCCCAGCAGCCGCAACCGGTCGTTGTCGGCCGCCGCGAGGTTCCGCTCTCCGCGCGCGTGCGCCAGCACCCGCGCGAGCTGATTCAGATTCGCGAGCACGACCCGGCCACAATTCTCGCGGACCTCCACGAGCGTGGCATTCATCGCGTGTTTATCGAGGGCGGCCCAACCGTCGCAAGCGCCTTCTTGCAGGCCGGTCTAGTCGACGAACTCTTGGTTTATGTGGCCCCCGCGTTGCTCGGCGGGCCCCGCGTCGCGCTCGACGATATCGGCATCACGACGATGGCTGACATCATGCGTTTCGCTCAGCCCGAGATCACGCTGCTGGGTGACGATATTCTGATACGTGTGACCCGTGAGGCGAGTACTGATGGTTCCGATTAAACGCTGCACCATCCTCGCACTCCCCCACTCCCTTCGTTTTAAAGGAGGCTCACTGTGAGCCTGTCCCCCATCTCTGACGCCCTGGCCGCACTCCGTGCTGGCACGCCGGTCATTGTCATCGACGACGAACTCCGTGATTCCGAGGGCAGCGTCGTACTCGCCGCCGAAACAGCAACCGGCGACATGCTTGCCTCCATGGGGCACTGGATGGGTGGCTTGATTGGCCTGCCGGTCTGCCCGAAGCGCGCCGCGCTGTTGCAGCTCACCCCGACGTCGCCATCGCTCGCCCCGGCCGCCGGTGCTGACGCTGACATTCGCGCCAACGCATTGCGCGAGATCGCTTCGTCTGCTGGCGCCCTCGAACACCGCCCGTGGTACTTCGTGCCGCTCATCGCCGCCGAGGGTGGCGTCACAGCTCGAGCGGGCCACACCGAAGCAACTGTTGACCTTCTGAAGCTTGCGGGCCTGGCCCCCGTCGGCGCCCTCGCCGAGCTCGTCGCGCGCGACGGCCAAACGCTGCGCCCCGATGAGCTCGAAGACCTCTCGACAGAGCGCGGCTGGCCGCTCATCTCCATCGCCGAGCTTGTGAAGTACCAGGCGCAACACGCCACCGATGGCCGGGAGCCCGCCCCGCGCGCACGCCGTGTTTCGCTGCGTGCGGAGGCCACGGTTCCGACCAATCACGGCACGTTCCGCTTCCTCGCGTTCAAAGACCACATCACCGGCATGGATCACCTCGCAATCGTGTCGGGTGAGCTCACCGACACCGCGCTCGTGCGGGTGCACTCGGAGTGCCTCACCGGTGAAGCGTTCGGCTCGCAAAAGTGCGAGTGCGGCCCCCAGCTCGACGCCGCTCTCCAGGCCATCGACGCTGAGGGTGGTGTCGTGATCTACATGCGCGGCCACGAGGGTCGCGGTATCGGTCTCATCAACAAGCTCCGCGCCTACAGCCTGCAAGAAAAGGGCCTCGACACCCTCGACGCGAACCTCGCACTGGGCTTGCCCGCCGACGCGCGCGACTACGGAGCCGCAGCAGCGATGCTGCAAGATCTCGGCGTCACGAATGTGCGTCTACTCACGAACAACTCCAACAAGGTGGGGCAACTGACCGCACTCGGCCTCACCGTCGTCGAACAGGTTCCGCTCGTCGTCGGCGTCGGCCCCAACAACCACGGCTACCTCGAGACCAAGCGCGACCGCATGGGTCACATCATCGCCGACGGTCGCCTGGAAGCCGCCATGGTCCAGACCCCGCCGAGCGACGCGAACTAAACGACGCCTGCGAATTGCTCCTCTTCCAGACAGGAGTAGGGTTGTTAGGTCGTCGGCCACAAACCGACGCTAAGGTGACGCAGTGTTGAGCCGCCAGGCACAACACCCTGTGTCTGAGGTTCCCCTTCACCGCCGCATCTGACGCAGACGCGCACTGCCCATTCAAAGAGGAATCATGTCTACGACATCCACAGCACCCGCGAACTCTCGCTCCCGCGTCATCACGGCGAGCTTGATCGGCACCACGATCGAGTTCTACGACTTCTACGCCTACGCGACGGCAGCCGTTTTGGTCTTCCCCGTCTTGTTCTTCCCCAGCTCTGACCCGACCGCATCACTATTGGCTTCGTTCGCGGTGTTCGGCGCGGCGATGGTCGCCCGCCCCATCGGTGCCGTCGTCTACGGTCACTTCGGCGACAAGTACGGCCGCAAGGCCACGCTCGTAGCGTCGCTACTGACGATGGGTATCGCGACCTTCCTCATCGGATGCCTCCCCACGATTAACGCGATCGGCTTCTGGGCTCCCGCACTCCTGCTCGTGCTCCGCCTCGCCCAGGGCTTCGCGCTCGGTGGCGAATGGTCGGGTGCAGCGCTCGTGGCAACGGAAAATGCGCCGGCAGGTAAGCGTGCGTGGTACGGAACCTTCCCGCAGTTGGGTGCGCCGCTCGGCTTCATCATCGCCAACGGTTTGTTCTTGTTCATCAACTTCGCACTGCCGGCCGAAGACCCGTCGCAGAAGTCTGACGCCTTCCTCGAGTGGGGCTGGCGCGTGCCGTTCTGGTTCAGCGCCGTGATGGTGATCGTGGGTCTGTGGGTACGACTCAAGCTCGTCGAGTCTGACGCCTTCAAGAACGCGGAGTCGAAGGGAACCATCCGCAAGCTTCCGGTGCTCGAAGCGTTCCGCAAGTACTGGTGGCAGATGATCCTGGGCACGTTCCTGATGCTCGCGACGTACGTGCTGTTCTACCTCATGACTAACTTCACGCTGACGTTCGGCACGAAGCCGCAGACGCTGCCCGAGGGCGCTGACCCGTCAACATTCGTTCCTGGTCAGGGCTTCGCGTACACCGACTTCGTGATCATGCAGATCGTCGGTGTCGTGTTCTTCGGTATCTTCACCATGATCTCCGGCCCGCTGGCCGACCGCTTCGGCCGTCGCAAGACGCTGATCTGGGTAACGGCGGCGATCGTGCTGTTCGGCTTCACGTTCTCGTTCTTCCTGATGCCGCGGGAAAACCCGGTGGGTGCCGGCACGTTCTGGATGACGCTCGCATTTTTGGTCATCGGCTTCACGCTGATGGGTCTCACGTTCGGCCCGATGGGCGCGCTGTTGCCTGAACTGTTCCCCACGAATGTTCGCTACACGGGCTCGGCCATCGCCTACAACGTGTCGTCGATTCTCGGTGCGGCACTCGCTCCGATCATCGCGCTGGCGCTGCTCAGCACCGGTGCGGGTAATCCGTGGCTTGTGGGCATCTACCTGTCGGTGATGGCGGTTCTGACGCTCATCGCCGCCATTCTGATGCGCGAGACGAAGGATTCCGACTACGCCGGCGACGCCGGCGAAATTGTGCCCGAACCGCTCCCCTAATCACAAACACGAAGGCGGGCTGTCACACTGAACTGCTCCCCGGAAGTTGGACAACTTAATTAAAGCATTACGCTGCGAGGGCATGAGCGCGATATTCCATTGGGCTCATGCCCTCGAGCGTGAGTGAGACACGTTCGGTGTTGTACCAGGCGA
>NZ_JBNTKF010000039.1:0-5628 GCF_050408675.1 Microbacterium daqui
TAAAAGGAGTCCGGCGGTGTCCTACTCTCCCACAGGGTCCCCCCTGCAGTACCATCGGCGCTGAGAGGCTTAGCTTCTGGGTTCGGAATGTAACCAGGCGTTTCCCTCTCGCTATGGCCGCCGAAACACTATTGATGTTTCAAAAACCTAACGAACAAGATGTGTCTTGTTGTTGGGGTTCTCGACCGTACATCGAGAACCACTCAGTGGACGCGGAGCATCACTCATGTTGAATGATTATCAAGTCATCGGCTTATTAGTACCAGTCAGCTGCATGCGTTACCGCACTTCCACATCTGGCCTATCAACCCAGTAGTCTAGCTGGGAGCCTCTCACCCGAAGGTATGGAAATCTCATCTTGAGGCCGGCTTCCCGCTTAGATGCTTTCAGCGGTTATCCATCCCGAACGTAGCTAACCAGCGGTGCACTTGGCAGTACAACTGGCACACCAGAGGTTCGTCCAACCCGGTCCTCTCGTACTAGGGTCAGATCCTCTCAAATTTCCTACGCGCGCAGCGGATAGGGACCGAACTGTCTCACGACGTTCTAAACCCAGCTCGCGTACCGCTTTAATGGGCGAACAGCCCAACCCTTGGGACCTACTCCAGCCCCAGGATGCGACGAGCCGACATCGAGGTGCCAAACCATGCCGTCGATATGGACTCTTGGGCAAGATCAGCCTGTTATCCCCGAGGTACCTTTTATCCGTTGAGCGACAGCGCTTCCACAAGCCACTGCCGGATCACTAGTCCCGACTTTCGTCCCTGCTCGACTTGTCAGTCTCACAGTCAAGCTCCCTTGTGCACTTACACTCGACACCTGATTGCCAACCAGGTTGAGGGAACCTTTGGGCGCCTCCGTTACTTTTTGGGAGGCAACCGCCCCAGTTAAACTACCCACCAGGCACTGTCCCTGAACCGGATTACGGTTCGAAGTTAGATATCCAATATGACCAGAGTGGTATTTCAACAATGACTCCACCATAACTGGCGTCATGGCTTCACAGTCTCCCACCTATCCTACACAAGCCACACCGAACACCAATACCAAGCTGTAGTAAAGGTCACGGGGTCTTTCCGTCCTGCTGCGCGTAACGAGCATCTTTACTCGTAATGCAATTTCGCCGAGTTCGCGGTTGAGACAGTTGGGAAGTCGTTACGCCATTCGTGCAGGTCGGAACTTACCCGACAAGGAATTTCGCTACCTTAGGATGGTTATAGTTACCACCGCCGTTTACTGGGGCTTAAATTCTCAGCTTCGCCTTGCGGCTAACCGGTCCTCTTAACCTTCCAGCACCGGGCAGGCGTCAGTCCGTATACATCGTCTTGCGACTTGGCACGGACCTGTGTTTTTAGTAAACAGTCGCTACCCACTAGTCTCTGCGGCCACCAAACGCTTTTCGGAGCAAGTCCGTATACGTCGATGGCCCCCCTTCTCCCGAAGTTACGGGGGCATTTTGCCGAGTTCCTTAACCACGATTCTCTCGATCTCCTTAGTATTCTCTACCTGACCACCTGAGTCGGTTTGGGGTACGGGCAGCTAGAACCTCGCGTCGATGCTTTTCTCGGCAGCATAGGATCACCCACTTTTTATCCGCATCGTGTCTCAGCCGAACGAGAGACGGATTTGCCTATCTCTCAGCCTACGCACTTGCACCAGGACAACCATCGCCTGGCTTGGGCTACCTTCCTGCGTCACACCTGTTAATACGCTAACCGCACCAGAACGGGGTCACGCGCTAGCCTCCACGGCGAATCCCGAAGGATTCAGTGTGAAGATTCGGGCGCTTAGCACTACTGGATTAGTTTGGGCGGTTCTTCGCCGGTACGGGAATATCAACCCGTTGTCCATCGACTACGCCTGTCGGCCTCGCCTTAGGTCCCGACTTACCCAGGGAAGATTAGCTTGACCCTGGAACCCTTGGTCTTTCGGAGGACGTGTTTCTCACACGTCTTTCGCTACTCATGCCTGCATTCTCACTCGTGTAGCCTCCACGGCTGGTTCACACCGCCGCTTCGCTGGCCACACGACGCTCTCCTACCCATCAATACGGCTGGACCACGAAGGCCTACCAAAAATATTAATGCCACAACTTCGGTGGCGTGCTTGAGCCCCGTTACATTGTCGGCGCGGAATCACTTGACCAGTGAGCTATTACGCACTCTTTCAAGGGTGGCTGCTTCTAAGCCAACCTCCTGGTTGTCAAGGCAACTCCACATCCTTTCCCACTTAGCACGCGCTTTGGGACCTTAGTTGGTGGTCTGGGTTGTTTCCCTCTCGACTATGAAGCTTATCCCCCACAGTCTCACTGCTGCGCTCTCACTTACCGGCATTCGGAGTTTGGCTGACGTCAGTAACCTTGTAGGGCCCATCGGCCATCCAGTAGCTCTACCTCCGGCAAGAAACACGCAACGCTGCACCTAAATGCATTTCGGAGAGAACCAGCTATCACGAAGTTTGATTGGCCTTTCACCCCTATCCACAGCTCATCCCCTCAGTTTTCAACCTAAGTGGGTTCGGTCCTCCACGCGCTCTTACACGCGCTTCAACCTGGCCATGGATAGATCACTTCGCTTCGGGTCTAGGACACGCGACTGAATCGCCCTATTCAGACTCGCTTTCGCTACGGCTACCCCACTCGGGTTAACCTCGCCACGTATCGCTAACTCGCAGGCTCATTCTTCAAAAGGCACGCTGTCACAGCTACTAAGGCTGCTCCAACGGTTTGTAAGCAAACGGTTTCAGGTACTATTTCACTCCCCTCCCGGGGTACTTTTCACCTTTCCCTCACGGTACTTGTCCGCTATCGGTCATCTGGGAGTATTTAGGCTTATCAGGTGGTCCTGACAGATTCACACGGGATTTCTCGGGCCCCGTGCTACTTGGGATACTTCTCGCGTCAACACACGCATTTCGACTACGGGGTTGGCACCCTCTATGACTGGCCTTTCAAGACCATTCGTCTATACGCTGCTGTCACGCTGACTCTTCGGCAGAAAAATCTGAAAAGTCCCGCAACCCCCTGCATGCAACGCCTGCCGGCTATCACACATACAAGGTTTAGCCTGATCCGATTTCGCTCGCCACTACTAACGGAATCACGGTTGTTTTCTCTTCCTGTGGGTACTGAGATGTTTCACTTCCCCACGTTCCCTCTACCCGCCCTATATATTCAGGCGGGAGTCACTAGGTCGGCACGCCGCCCAGCGGGGTTTCCCCATTCGGAAATCCTCGGATCACAGTGTGCTTATCCACTACCCGAGGCTTATCGCAGATTGCTACGTCCTTCTTCGGCTCCAGATGCCAAGGCATCCACCGTTTGCTCTTAAAGACTTGAAATCACATGAGTATGTGTTAAGAAAATCAATCTCAAAAAAATTGAATTCTAATGATCTATAAGATCATCAATTACGAAACAAACCGAAGCTTGTTCCGCAAGATGCTCGCGTCCACTGTGTAGTTCTCAAAGTACGGGCGGTATCCAAACCGTTTCACCAGCAAAGCCGGCAACCCAGTAAGGATCCGAGGTACAGTCACAACCCAAAGGTCATGTCCGGTCCCTCAGGACCCAACAGCGTGCAGCCACCCATCCGCTCACCCAGAACTTTCCAACCGCAAGCGGCGTACTCATCCCAAGATCACGTCTTGGCAGCATGTCAAATGTTCCACCCATGAGCTCCCAGCGAAGAACGTGTGCCTTCGATCTGGGTTCTGGACTCCGAAGAGTCAGATGCTCCTTAGAAAGGAGGTGATCCAGCCGCACCTTCCGGTACGGCTACCTTGTTACGACTTAGTCCTAATTACCGATCCCACCTTCGACGNACTCCGAAGAGTCAGATGCTCCTTAGAAAGGAGGTGATCCAGCCGCACCTTCCGGTACGGCTACCTTGTTACGACTTAGTCCTAATTACCGATCCCACCTTCGACGGCTCCCTCCACAAGGGTTAGGCCACCGGCTTCAGGTGTTACCGACTTTCATGACTTGACGGGCGGTGTGTACAAGACCCGGGAACGTATTCACCGCAGCGTTGCTGATCTGCGATTACTAGCGACTCCGACTTCATGAGGTCGAGTTGCAGACCTCAATCCGAACTGGGACCGGCTTTTTGGGATTCGCTCCACCTTACGGTATCGCAGCCCATTGTACCGGCCATTGTAGCATGCGTGAAGCCCAAGACATAAGGGGCATGATGATTTGACGTCATCCCCACCTTCCTCCGAGTTGACCCCGGCAGTATCCCATGAGTTCCCACCATTACGTGCTGGCAACATAGAACGAGGGTTGCGCTCGTTGCGGGACTTAACCCAACATCTCACGACACGAGCTGACGACAACCATGCACCACCTGTTCACGAGTGTCCAAAGAGTCCCGTATTTCTACGGTGTTCTCGTGTATGTCAAGCCTTGGTAAGGTTCTTCGCGTTGCATCGAATTAATCCGCATGCTCCGCCGCTTGTGCGGGTCCCCGTCAATTCCTTTGAGTTTTAGCCTTGCGGCCGTACTCCCCAGGCGGGGAACTTAATGCGTTAGCTGCGTCACGGAATCCGTGGAATGGACCCCACAACTAGTTCCCAACGTTTACGGGGTGGACTACCAGGGTATCTAAGCCTGTTTGCTCCCCACCCTTTCGCTCCTCAGCGTCAGTTACGGCCCAGAGATCTGCCTTCGCCATCGGTGTTCCTCCTGATATCTGCGCATTCCACCGCTACACCAGGAATTCCAATCTCCCCTACCGCACTCTAGTCTGCCCGTACCCACTGCAGGCCGGAGGTTGAGCCTCCGGATTTCACAGCAGACGTGACAAACCGCCTACGAGCTCTTTACGCCCAATAATTCCGGATAACGCTTGCGCCCTACGTATTACCGCGGCTGCTGGCACGTAGTTAGCCGGCGCTTTTTCTGCAGGTACCGTCACTTTCGCTTCTTCCCTGCTAAAAGAGGTTTACAACCCGAAGGCCGTCATCCCTCACGCGGCGTTGCTGCATCAGGCTTTCGCCCATTGTGCAATATTCCCCACTGCTGCCTCCCGTAGGAGTCTGGGCCGTGTCTCAGTCCCAGTGTGGCCGGTCACCCTCTCAGGCCGGCTACCCGTCGACGCCTTGGTGAGCCATTACCTCACCAACAAGCTGATAGGCCGCGAGCTCATCCCAGACCGAAATTCTTTCCAAACAATGACCATGCGGTCCTGTTTCGTATCCAGTATTAGCAGCTGTTTCCAACTGTTATCCCAGAGTCCGGGGCAGATTGCTCACGTGTTACTCACCCGTTCGCCACTGATCCACAGAGCAAGCTCTGCTTCACCGTTCGACTTGCATGTGTTAAGCACGCCGCCAGCGTTCATCCTGAGCCAGGATCAAACTCTCCGTAAAAAACGATTGCATACACCCCAACCGGAATAGGCTGGAAATGCAGCGAGTTCAATCATGACCAAAGAGATAAATCATTGCTGACTATCCGTTGCCTAGCCGAAAAACGACTAGGTCTTTGATCCAAAGGAATTCTCACCCAGCCGAAGCTAGACGAGGATAATTTGGCATTTGACAAGTGCACGCTGTTGAGTTCTCAAGGATCGGATGCTCCCCCACCAAACCATCACTGGCCTGCCAAAGGGCAACTTCTCTATCTTA
>NZ_JBNTKF010000004.1:0-185564 GCF_050408675.1 Microbacterium daqui
ACCGACCGGTCACCGTCGGCATCAACGGCTCCATCACGGCCCACACCTCGTCAGAGATCTCCTGTCGCGTCACCGTTCAAGACTCACCCACCGAGGAGCGGAACCTCTTGATCAACACGCCCTAGCACCACAGCGCCCACGCGCCACAAAGCCGCAGCGCTCACCTAGCCCGAGAGCGCCCACCTAGCCCGCGAGCGCTCCCTGGCCGTGCCTCAGCCCACGCCGCGAGCGCACGTTGAAGAGATCACCCAACGGCGCAGCGCGTCGCTGAGCATACGTCGCCGCACCGAGCGCCAACGCCCTCACCAGCGGTTGTGCACGTCTTCCGCGAACCCAATGATGTTCTCGAACTCGACGACCTCTGACCCGGTGTCAAAGGTTCCGCTCCAGTAGCCGAAGCACTGGTCGGTGCGGTTGCTGAGCACGCCGAGGTTCATCGACGATTCTTTGTTGTAGAACGGTCGCAGTGTCGCGTCGAGGCCACCGCCGATGATGCGCCACGGGTCTGCCCAGTTGTCGAGGTCGTAGCTCCACTGCAGCTTTTCGTGAATCTTGTACAGCGTCGTCCCAACGAGCACGGAGTTCTCCGTCGACCCGGTGCCGTCGGTCCAGCGGTCGCCAACCTGCAGCCCGATAACCCGCCCGTTCATGGTTCCGGAGCCCGCACCCCAGTTCCATGCGATGTCGTACGGCCAGCGGCCGCGGCCGTGATCGAGGACCGCCCACGACTGCCCCGCCGGCACCGGGTAGGTGCGGCCGTGAATCGTGACCGACCCGGATGCCGGGCGTGCGACATCTTTCACGGTGTATTGAAACCGCTTCGTGCTCCACGGCACTACAACCGCGAGAGACTCGTGCCCCTCGGGGCGCTCAGCAAACACGTCGAATGACGCACCCGGAATCGACGCCTTCAACCTGGTTCCGCCCGCCTCCTCGACGATGTCGATCTCGAGGGTGCCGCTCTTCGCGCGCGCCGGGCCGTCGCCGAGCGTCGCGGGGAGCACGACCGAGCCGGAACCCAGATTCGTCTTGCCGAGGTGCACGACGTCGCTTGTGGCGCGGTCGAAAACCCACACATCGTTGACGGTGGCGTAGTCGAGGCTCGAGACCGTGAGCGCGAGGATGTGCGTGGGCGTGATGACGTTCCAGTACTCCCACCGCTTGTTGCGGCCCCATGCGGTGCGGCCGTTGATGCCGGCGGTCGTGACGAGCGGCTGACGCGCCCAGCCCACACTCTCCGGGTTCAGCAGACCCTGTTCGTTCGTGAGGCTGACGGGTGCGGTGAGTTCACGCAGAATCATCGTCTCGGTCCTTTCCGGTGCTGCTGTTGCTCTTGCCAGCGAACACGCGCCGCAGCTGATCATTAATCGCGCGCACGGCCGATTCATCAAACTTCACGACCTCACGGTCGTACGTCACCATACCGTTGACCTCGTTCTCGACGTCGCTCAACTGGGTGTAGACAGTGGCGGCGAGGCCATCGGCAATCGCGGGGGCAATCTCCTCCACGTGCAAGCGCATGAACCCATTCAGTAGGTCGCCAGCCGATGTGAATTTCTTGTAGCCCATCGGCTTCGCGCCCCACGTGTGCCGCTTAATCGCGTGGCTGTAGCCGCCGTATTCGGTCAGCGCGATCACGCGGTCATCGCGCTTCCAAGCACGGCGAATCTTCACCGGCCGGAAGTAGATGTGTTTGCTCACCAGGTCGCCCGCGCCCTGATCGTGCCATCCACTCGCGTGGTCAACGCCGCGCGTCGGGTCGACAGCCTTCACGACCTCCGCGATGCGCGCCGCATCGAACTGGCCCCACCCTTCGTTGAAGGGCACCCACATCGAAATGCTCGTCACCGATCTCAAGTGCTCAATCATGTCGACGAGCTCAGCCTCGCTCATCGCGCGCCCAGCCTCGTCGCTGCGGGCGAAGAGTCCGTACGCGCGGTCGCTGATCGTCGGCGACACGATCGCCGGCATCGTGACGATCGGCGCGCGGTACTGCTCGCCACCGTTGACGTGGTCTTGCCACACCAGCATGCCGAGGCGATCGCAGTGGTAGTACCAGCGCAGCGGTTCGATCTTGATGTGCTTGCGCAGCATCGTGAATCCCATGCGTTTGGCGAGCTCGATGTCAAAGATGAGTGCTTCATCGCTCGGAGCCGTCAGCCCGCCGTCGGGCCAGTACCCCTGGTCAAGGAGACCGACCGGCAAGTAGGGCGACCCGTTGAGCGTCAGACACGCGTGCCCAACGGGGCTCTTGCCCATGCCAAACGAACGCATGCCAACGTAGCTCGTCACGCGGTCTTCACCGAGACTCACGGTGACGTCGTACAAGAACGGGTCTTCCGGCGTCCACGTGCGCACCGGCTCATCCAGCCGCACCCGCGTCGGAATGTTCGGCTCGATCTCCGCAAACCCGTGCCGCTCGCCGTGCACCAAAATCTCAACGGCAACCATGGTTCCGTCTGCCGCCGCATGACTCACCACCGTCACCTCAACCTCGCGCGAAGAGAGCACCGGTGTGAGAATCAGTCGGTCGATGGCGACGGCGGGCACACGCTCGAGCCAGACTGTCTGCCAAATGCCCGACTGCGGCGTGTACCAAATGCCGCCCGGCTTCGATGACTGTTTGCCGCGTGACAGCCACGACTTGTCGGTGACGTCGCGCACGGCGACGACGATCTCGTGCGTTTCGCGGTCGCCGAGCGCGTCGGTGATGTCGAGCGTGAACGGCAAGAATCCGCCGGTGTTACCGCCGATCTCGACGCCGTTGATAGCAACGCGGCACGACTGGTCGACCGCACCGAAGTGCAGGAGCACGCGGCCACCGACACCCGCTGGGGCGGTGAACTCGCGTCGGTACCAGAGCACTTCGTCTTCGGCCAGGGTGCGAAAGGCGCCACTGAGCGGCATCTCTGGGGAGAACGGAACCAGAATCTCGCGATCGAAGGTGGGCGGATGTTCCGGGTCGGCTACGTCGAGCGGATCGGGCGAAGGGAAGCTCGTAAATGCACACTGCCACGTGCCATTGAGGTTCGACCACCCCTCGCGCACCAGTTGCGGGCGTGGGTATTCGGGCAGCGGGGTGCCCTCGCGGGCGGCGGCGCTCCAGGGCGTCGTCAAAGTCATGCGGTGGGCTCCGTGGGTTCGGGGGTTTCGCGGCGTCCGGGCGCCGCGGGAGTATCGGGGTGATCGGCGTCAGTCGCGTGCGCTGCGTGAGGTTCGGGTGCCGCGTCGGGCGCGTGCGCTGCGTCAGATTCGGCCGGGAGCGACCGGAGCCACACCCACGGAATCACAACGAGTACGGCGATACCCGCCGCCACGAGGAACATCCACGCGGTCGGCACCTGGCGCACCATGCCCAGCTCTTCGTAGGTTGCGTTCGCACCGATGATGACAGCGGCACCGATGAACGGGCCAATCAGCATCGGCACCAGCACCGTCGCGATCATGCGCAACCCTTGCACCATACCAACGCGACTGCTTGGCGTCGCATCACGTGGCTGGAGACGAGCACCGTCTTGCCCGCGTCGGCGAGTTCGCGAAGGACGGTCCAAATGCCTTCGCGCAACAGCGGGTCAAGGCCGACCGCCAGGCTCATCGAGCACGAGGAGTTCGGGGTCGGCAAGCATCGCGACGGCGAGCGAAACGCGCCCGCGCTGGCCACCGCTCAGTGTTGCGACGCGCTGTTTGGCCTGAGGCTCAAGGCCGACCGCTGCGAGCGCCCGATCGGTGTCGGCGCGCGTTCCACCAAGCACCCGGCCGAAATAGTCGAGGTTCTGCCGCACGGTGAGGTCGTCGTACACGGCCGCCGACTGCGTGGAGTACGACACCCGCTTGCGCAACCCACTGGTTCCGCCCGGCAACCCCAGCACCGTCACATCCCCCGAGTTAATTCGCTGCGCGCCGACGATGCATCTCATGAGCGTCGTCTTGCCGCAGCCGGACGGCCCGAGGAGACCAACGAGTTTGCCCTCACCGATCTCCAGATCGAAGCCGCGAAAGATGGATTGGCTGCCACGTTTTACGTGGAGGCCGCTGACAGTCACCGCCGGTGTGCTCGTCATGCGACGAATATCCTCCCGTGACGGCGTTGCGTCAAGGGTGACGCGCGGTCAGCACTCGATGACGTTGACGGCGAGGCCGCCTTCGCTCGTCTCTTTGTACTTCGTCGACATGTCGATGCCGGTCTGACGCATGGTTTCGACAACCTGGTCGAGCGAAACGTAGTGCGTGCCGTCGCCGCGCAGGGCGAGGCGGGCGGCGGTGACGGCGGTGGAAGCCGCGATCGCGTTGCGTTCAATGCACGGGATCTGCACGAGGCCGCCGACCGGGTCGCATGTCAGGCCGAGGTGGTGCTCCATCGCGATTTCAGCGGCATTTTCGATCTGGCGGTTCGTGCCGCCCATGACGGCGGTGAGTCCGCCGGCTGCCATCGCGCAGGCGGAACCAACCTCGGCTTGGCAGCCGCCCTCGGCTCCCGAGATGGAGGCATTTGCCTTGAACAGCGAGCCGAGTGCGGTAGCGGTCAGGAGGAAACGGCGGATGCCGCGGCGGCGGTTGGCCTCGGCAAGTTCTTCGTCGGTGAGGTTGTCGGGATTTGGAGTTTGGGGTTCTGAGGTGAAGCCCAGCAGGGCGCTGCCGACGAGCTCACCGTGCGGCGTGACGGCGTTGCCCTGGCCGAGGCCGGAGTCGGCGAGGAAGCGCCACCAGTACATAGCAACGGCGGGAAGGATGCCCGCGGCACCGTTCGTCGGGGCGGTGACAACGCGGCCACCGGCGGCGTTTTCTTCGTTGACGGCGAGGGCGAAGGCGCCGAGCCATTCGCCGGGGAGTTCACGGTGGCCGTCAGATTCAGAGTGCTCGAGCTGTTCGCGGATTGTGTCGGCACGACGCTTCACCCCGAGAATGCCGGGCAGCACGCCCGGTGTGTGAAGACCGGCGTCAACGCAGCCCGCCATCGCGTTCCAGATCGCGTCGAGGCCGGCCGCGACGTCTGCTTCGCTGCGCAGCGACTCTTCGTTGCGGCGAGCGATTTCAGCGATCGTGAGGTTGTGTTCGTCGCACAGCGCGAGCAGCGTTTCAGCATCGCGGTAGGCGTAGGGGAAGGAACGCGTGCCGAGGCTCTCGGCCTGACCATCGCGGCGAATGAAGCCGCCACCGACCGAGTAATAGGTCTCTTCAGCGACGATCGCGTCACCGTCATAGGCCCACAGCGTCATCGCGTTGGGGTGGCCGGGCAAGCGCGTGCGCGGCTCAAACGTGATGTCGGCCTTCGCGAACGCGATATCGTGCGTGCCCGCAAGTGTCAGCGGCTCGCCTTCGACATAGTTGGTCCACGCGTTTCGCACGGCCGCCGGGTCAACGGTTTCGGGATGCTGCCCGCGCAGGCCCGCGACAACCGCATCGGGTGTGCCGTGGCCGATGCCGGTTGCTCCCAGTGATCCGTAGAGAACGCAAGCGACCCGCGTGACGCGAGCAATGGTTCCGTCATTCTGCAACCGCTCCACGAAGTCCACGGCAGCGCGAATCGGCCCCACGGTGTGGGAGCTTGACGGGCCTACACCGATGGAGAACAGGTCAAAAGCAGAGACGTACGCAGTCACACCTCAAGCCTAGGTCGGTCGGGGCGCCTGTGGGCCATTCACGGGGTGTGGCGAGGCGGGGCGGTTTAGGCCGGTCGCACATAGTGAGAGAGGATGAATTGACCGCCCAAAGCTCAAGACGTCAGGAGAAACCGGTGTCCCTTCGCAAACCCCTCATCAAGCTCGGAGCGATTGCCGCGACGCTGATTCTGCTGACGGGGTGTGCGGCGAGCGGCCCGGCCGTTGAACCGACGGGTGAGACCACCGAAGTGACCGTGACGGTTTCGGGCATGTCGTATGTGCCTGACGTGATTGAGGTTCCGGTTGGCAACGAGCTGGTCGTCACGTTTGAGAACACCGGAACCGTGATGCACGACCTCAAGTTTGCGAACGGTGCCGACTCGGGAGACATTGCGCCCGGCAAGAGCACGGTTGTCGAGGTCGGTGTCATCGGTGATGACATGGACGGCTGGTGCTCCGTCGGCAACCACCGCGCCATGGGTATGGAACTGACGGTCGTCGCCGTCAAGTAGTTTCGCGGGCTATTACCCCGCGCCCGATGCGGCTTTCACCTGCAAAATGCATCGGATCATGTGACTGGTGTTGTTGGTGAGGCACATGAGCACGGCATTTCGCGAGTGGCGATGCATTCTGAAGGTGCTATCGGCCGCCGTTGACGGTGGTGAACCACGCCCGGTTCGCGGGCCGGAAGTCCGCCGCAGTTAGTCGCGCTCGCAGGCGTAGCCGTCTTTGTCGCGATCGAGACCGTAGACATCGCTGCCGACGACGCGCGCCACGCCGTCGAAGTACGACGGGCCGTCGCCGGTTCCCCACGCGCAGTCGACGTCGACCGGGTCGTTCGGTACGCAAGCATCGGCATAGTTGGGGTTGCACCCGTTGTCGGCGCTTCCAGCGAAGGCTGCGGGCGGCGTGTACATGCCGACCGATACCACCTCGTGGATCGGCTCGGTGGTCACGAGGTTGGAGACCTCGACGCGAGCCGTCTCGACGCCATCCGTGTACGTGACTTCGTAGGTGATGGTGCGCGTGCCGGCGACGCCTGCAACGGCAACCTGCGTGAGGCCGCTCTCCAGGTTCCAATCTTCCTGTTGTGAGGTCGCGTACGGAATTTCTTCCGTAACCGACACCTGCTTCTTTTCGATGACAGGGGTCGGTGAGGGTTGCGGTGAAGGTGCCTTCGACGGCTTCGCGGCGGATTGAGCGCTCTGCGACGGCTGAGTCGTTGTCGACGGTGTTTCGCTCGGCATCGCGACGAAACCGGCCGGAGAGTTGTTGCTCGAGTTCGTGCTCCCTGCCACGGCAGTACCGACGCTTGAGAAAGCAAAGGCGACCACGGTTGCCACGACGATGGCAACCTTGGCCTGCCGAGGTGACGCAAACTTCAGCCAGGTCGGTCGGTTCTTCGCCACGGCAACGATCGCGGTGATCAATACAACGACAGCGAAAGTTGCTGTGAGCTGCCAGAGCAGAATCGCGAGCACGACGACCGCCGCTACGATCGCACCACGAGCCCACAGGGGCAGTCGCGCCAGCGGTCCCCACAGGGATCGGGTCGGATCGGCATCAGGTGCCTGAACCGCCGACGGCGGTGTGAGTGGGGTCATCGGATCGTGCGTCATTACAGCTCCCGGGTCAACAGAGCCTCAACCAGATGAGAACTCTCTCATCTTGGATGATATCGACAGGACGACCCAGCTCAAATTGCTGCGCACGGATGCGCTATCTCGCGCCGTTGCGCGGCACATGAACAGGCATCTGCCTCAACGTAATGTCAGCCCACGGGCACCAAGTACACGGCTGCGTCACGAACCTCGAGTTCGCCCGGATACGGGTACGGCTTGAAGGTGCGTGACGAGTCAAAGCCCAGCGGGGCGCCTGCGGTCTGAACCGTCTCGACAACGACCCCGTCGCCCAGAAACACCAGCGTCGAGTTGTAGAGGTGGTCGCCGGAAATGAGGCCGCCCGGCAGTTCGACACCGGTCTTCGCTTGAATGTCATCGACCGCCGTGTTCTCGGGGAAGAAATACACCTCGTCCCACTCGAACGTGGTCATGCTGCCGAGGTTCTTGTCGGCCGTTCCCGCGTCTCTCAGGGCGGTGATTCCGTCGACCACGGCGTCGTCATGATCAGGCTGCGCACAACCTGCGAGCGACAGCGTCGAGACGGTTGCTGCGAAGGCGGCCGCTGCACGTGTTAGCACCAATGTCTTCAACTTTTACCTGCATCTTCCACAACGTCATCGAGGTCTTGATTACCGGGAAGCGCCCCCGCGCCTGTGCCAGCGCCCCCGCAGCGCCCCGCGGAACCTGATTCGACCACTACAAACTATCGTCCCGGTCGACGACGAGAAGTCGCCCCTCGTCGAGCGCTTCTTCAATCAGGTCAGCAAGTTCTTCGTCGGAAGCATCGGGATTGTGACCGTTGCTACCCTGCACGCGTCATTAGCTGATGCGGCTTGTCGCTTCTTCCGCGATAGATCTGTCCGGGTCACGACTCAGGTCGCCGAGCACGGCTTGGGGGGTCTGCGGGTTCGACGCGACGGACAACCGCACCATACGGTCTTCGTCGGTCGCGAGAAGCCGCAGAAGCGCGGCGTCGAGGTTCGGGTTTTCCGCTACTCCACGGCGCACGCGCACGTCTTCGTCCCGCACGAAGAGAACTTGGGTGTCGCTGTCTAACAAGGGGTTTCGCGCGGCGCCTTTCCTCACTTTCCCGTTAGCGCTACGCGCCAGACGCTCTCGGATGCGTGGATTCAGGGATGCCTTCGAAGCGACATCTGACCGCACCTGGGCTTCTGGATCGCGCGCCAATCGTTTCTGTAGCCGCGGCCCCGCGGACGGATTCCGCGCGACTGCGGCCCGGACGTCGACCTGCTTGTCCTTCGCGAGGCGGACAAGGACTCCGTGTGGGAGGTCCTCGCGACCAGCGACAGCCACGCGCACAGACCAATCCGCGTCTCGCGCGAGGAAGGCCAGCACATCGGGCGGAGTCTGTGTGGCCCACGCCACGTTCTTGCGCACAAGGTGGTAGGGGTGGGCCGATAGCTCACGGAGCGCATCCGCAGAAACGTTCGGGTCCCGAAGCACATCACTGTCGATCATCAACGGCCTCCCTGAGTCAATTGGTCCGATACTAGCGAACCCGCAGCACAACCTGCGGTCACCCTTCGTACCGGATTACCCCGCCGGACGAAGGGCAGGACCATGTGTCCCCAGCCCAAGTGAAGCTTGCAAAGCCGGGCCGCGGAACCCAGACGTCGCCCAGTATTTGAGTGTCGGAGATTCCTATCGCGCTGCTTCCCCGAGCCGAAAAAGTGACGGTTTCCCCTGCTTCCAGCACAAATTCGGGGAAATGCGCGAAAACACTCTGACGTGAGTCGTCTGGGTTATCGACTGTGACTCCAATTCCGGCGCTGAAGATAGCCCGAGTAGCCGAGTTCGTCACGACGATTGTAAGGGTCGAATCGTAATGGTTGCCGACGCCCAGATTGCGGAAGACACTTTCGGAAGCTTCCGAGAAAGCCACCGACGCGAGCACCCAGTCGACCGTACCCTCGGGGCAAACATTCGTCGGCGGTGGTGATTGCTCAGTTTGTGGAGAAGCAGCCACTGGCGGGCCTACGGGTTCTACACCGTTGTCGATGACTCCAACCTCATTGGAGGATGGTTCGGGACGTGGTTGAGTCACAGCCGCGGGTTTCGGCGTCACTTTCGGGCCAGCAACGATGTCGTCACCTGATGGATCGGTGCTTTGTCGCATCGAAGAACTCGCCGAGGACGGACTACGATCGATTGCTTCACCTTCCGACCCGGTGTTTGCATGGAACGACAACGCCATAAGGAGTCCCAACGCACTAATCGCTACGGCAACGCCCAGCGCGGACCACGGCAAAACATGAACTGGGGTGGCTGGACTCGTTTCCCTCCTCATACCGTGAGACTACCGTGTAGGTCCGGACTAAAATTCATCCGGACTCCGTATCAAAGTCACCGATCGCAGGAACTTGCGCGAACCGTAGATCTTCGAGTCACATCAGGAAACCTGAGTGCCTCCTAGGGGCCAATCCCGCGACGGTTTCGCGATCCATAGCGCTCAATTATTAAGGGTGCGTGCGTATGTTTTCGTCATCGATGGGCGCCGTGCGCAACTTCAAATCTGTACGGTCGCGCAACACATTGAAGGCCCTGTCTGTCATCGATTGGAGCTCCAAATGGTATTCGTCGTCCGTCCGCTCGATGATCGTGCGGAGGTAGATTGTTACATCCAAGTCGCAGTCTTCTGGGCTTTCCCAATAGGTATTACGCGTCACCCATACGTCCCAATCGAGGTTTCGACTGAAGGCCCACTCTTCTCCTCGCGGCGAGTCAGCGGGCTCTGTCTCTTGAGCCGTCGCACCAAACTCCGCTGCAAGTATCACGGCGACCTCGCGAGGAGTCGATGATCACCAAATCTCGAGCCCCGAAATAATCGTCATGCCTCTCCCGCCTCGACTGAAATACTCATCCGTTCTTAGCAGGCAAGGCCGGTTTACAGGAACCACCTGCGGAAACGAAGAAAGCCTCTGCTTTCGCAGAGGCTTTCTGTACTGTCTCAACACAGTGTGCGCTCGAAGGGACTCGAACCCCCAACCTTCTGATCCGTAGTCAGATGCTCTATCCATTGAGCTACGAACGCCCGGCCGTTGCTTTCGCTTGGCCGTAGATAAGCTTACAACACCTTCGTCGAACGAGCGAATCGGCGCCTTCCCGGAGGGATCCCGGGCGCGCCGCACTCGCGAAGCCGACGCGATGCGCGCAACAGAACCCCTGGTTCCGCGCCCTATTGCTTCGCGTGGTCCTTCTTTTTCTTCGCCTGCGCCTCGAGGTTCTGCAAATCAACCATGACGAGAGCCTGCATGCGAGCTTCGCGCATCTGCTCGTAGTCGGGATCAGCGTCGGGCCGCATCGCTTCGACGCGCAAGCGGTTCTGCAGGTTGTTAGCGACGTCGATCCACGCGGCCTCACGGCTGGACTCAACGAGCTCACGCACCGCAGCTTCGTCATCAACCATGGCACGCAAGCGCGCCGCCACCTGCTCGGAGTGCTTGCGGCGCTGACGAAGGTTCTTCACGTCGCGATCACGATAGTCGTGCGTGCCATCGGAGAGCGAATACCGGCCGAACGCTGCCCGCTGCATCTTCTTCAGGCGGCGCGCGCCCTTCTCGGATTCCTTGGCGAGCGTGTCGATGGCTTCGCGAGCTACAGCGTCGAACGCGTCGGGCTCGAAGTTCTCGCCACCGGCAATGGTGTCAACGAGGATGTGATTCTTCACAATCAGTCGAGCTGCCGCGAGCGCAATCGCCACACCTTCAGCGATGGCATCGGCATGCTTTTTCCTCATTGAAAACCTCCCTCATGATCGAGAGTAGTCGCACGCGTGCGTGAGGTCACGAAAACCCACCGTCCGGGCATGGCGTGCACAAAACCGCCCGGCATGGCGTGCACAAAACGCGGTCAGCGTGCGCCACCATGAGGATTGCGCGCAATGATGCCGCGAAAGGACTCCCCCACACATGCCCAGACTCAACGTCGCCGGCAACACGACAGCTATTACCGGCGCCGCCGCCGGTATGGGTGCCGCGATTGCTCATCTACTCGCGCAACAGGGCGCGAATCTCGCTCTCATTGACCGTGACGCCGTGGCGCTCGAATCGATCGCCGCCGAGCTCCGGTCCATCGCCTCGCACAGCACCGTCACGACCCACGTTGTTGATCTGGCCGACGACGCTGCGGTCGCAGCGGCCTGCGCCGACATCATCGCCCAGCACACCGCGCTGCAGACGCTCATCACGTGCGCGGGCTCGTCCATGCTGGGCTCAATCGACCAACTCACGATGGCCGAAATGCGTTGGCTGATGGACGTCAACCTCTGGGGCACCGTCAACATCACGCAAGGGCTCCTGCCCGCACTGCGAGCGTCGAGTCAAGCCCACATCACCCATCTCGCGAGCATCTACGCGCTCGCCGCCCCAGGCGGCCGCATCCCCTATTCGATGAGCAAGTTCGCCGTACGCGGTTTCTCAGAAGCCCTGCGCCACGAACTCGCCGGCTCTAACGTCACGGTCGGCGCGATCTACCCGGCCGGCGTGAAAACCGGCATCATTCTGCACGGTCGATACGCCGCGGCGCTCGACCCCGCCATCGCCGAACGCGCCGCCACCGCTCAAGCCCTCATGTACGACACCGAACCCGACGTCGCCGCGAACATCATCCTGAACGCAACGCTCAAACGCCGTGCCCGCACGATGATTGGCCGCAAGGCCTACCTCGTCGACGCGCTCGTACGTCTCTTCCCGGTGAAGCACTGGTCGTTCATGCGCGGCCCGCTCCGCGCGGCCACAGACACCACGACACCCATCGGGTAGCGGAACCATCGGCTTGCGACCGTCAGGGATCCAGCGAAAAAGTCATAGGCTAATCGGGTGACTTCTCTGCACGACGCAAACGTACGCGGCTTCGCTTCTGACAACTACTCCGGCATCCACCCTGAGGTGCTCGCGGCTATCGCGGCGGCCAATGGTGGCCACCAGATCGCTTACGGCGACGATCAGTACAGCGAACGCCTTCAAGAGGTCTTCGTTTCGCACCTCGGTGAGGGCGTCGAAGCCTTCCCGGTGTTCAACGGCACCGGTGCGAACGTTGTCGGCCTGCAGTCGATGATTCCGCGATGGGGTGCGGTAATTGCCGCATCGACCGCGCACATCAACGTTGACGAAGGCGGTGCGCCCGAGCGCGTGGGTGGCATCAAGCTCCTCACCGTCGACACCCCAAACGGCAAGCTCACCCCTGAACTCATCGACAAAGAGGCCTGGGGCTGGGGCGATGAGCACCGTGCTCAGCCGCTCGTGGTGTCGATCACGCAGACCACCGAGCTGGGCACCCTCTACTCGATCGACGAAATCCGCGCGATCACCGATCACGCGCACAGCCTTGGCATGACCGTGCACATGGACGGCGCCCGCCTCGCAAACGCAGCGGCCGCTCTCGGCGCCCCGATGCGTGCGTTCACGCGCGACGCCGGCGTTGACGTGATGAGCTTCGGCGGCACCAAGAATGGGGCGATGCTCGGCGAGGCCGTTGTGGTCATGAACCCTGAGGCCTCGACCGGCCTCAAGTACCTCCGCAAGCTCAACATGCAGCTGTCGTCGAAGATGCGCTTTGTGTCGGCACAGCTGATCGCGCTCCTCGAGGGTGACCTGTGGCTGCGCAACGCGTCGCACGCCAACGCGATGGCCCAGCGCTTGCGCTCGGCTCTCGAAGCGGGCGTCGCCGATGGATCCATCCGCGGCGTCGGCTTCACGCAGGCGACCGAGTCCAACGGCGTGTTCGCGACGCTCCCCGAAGGTGTCGCCGACCGCGTGCGCGAGACGTTCCGCTTCTACGACTGGGACGCCGCAAACCGCGAAGTGCGCCTCATGTGCAGCTTCGACACGAGTGAATCTGACATCGACGCCCTCGTCGCCCTGATCGCGCAAGAAACGACGCGCTAACAACGCAACAGCAAGCGGCTCTCGGAACCACGCAGATGGTTCCGAGAGCCGCTTTCGTTTGGGGGTTTAGACCGGTACCGGGCCGCTCGGTGCGACCTCAGCGAACGAACCCGGGCTGTTCGTCAGGCAGTTCGATGGATACCTCGAACATGCCCGAGGTATCCATCGCGATACGGCCGCCCACCGGAATCTGCGCGGCCGAATCGTTGATCGCGATCGCGTCGGCGAGCGGGTACGACTCCCCCGGCGTGAAGATGCGAAACTCCAGGCCAAAGAGGCGGGTGTAGCGTTCAACGGCTTCGTCCAGGTCGTTAACGACAACGCCGAGCAGTTCCATGCGATCGATCTTCATTGATCCTCCTGTTTCGTTGACCGCCACGGTATACCAAGCAAGCACCCGTTTGGTATAGCGTGAACGAAACAGTTCAAGGAGGAACGCATGGCCACGGTCGAAGAACGACTAGAACAGCTCGAATCCCGCCTCCGGGTGGCCGAAGACCGCCTCGCGATTGCCGACCTGATTGCCTCGTACGGCCCCGCCGTTGATCGTCGCGATGGTGCCGCTACCGAGGCGCTGTGGACCGCAGACGGAACCTACGTGATCGGTGATGAGGTGGTTCCATTTGCCGAGTTGGCTGATATCGTCGACCGCCCCGGCCACTTGCGCTACGTCAACGCCGGCTGCAGCCACTTCCTCAGCCCACCGCGCATCGAGATCACGGGAGACACCGCGGCTGCGGTGAACTACTCCATGGTCGTCATGCACGAAGGCCAACGCTGGGTCGTTGACCGCCTCAGCGCAAACCGCTGGGAGCTTGTGCGCACGGCCGAGGGCTGGCGCGTACAGGTTCGCTCCAACCGCACGATCACGGGTGTCGAAGAGGCGCGCGCACTGCTCGCGTAGTTCATAGAGACACACGAACGGGGTTCGCACTGCGGTGCGGGCCCCGTTTTCGTGCGTGCGCGTCACCTCCGTACGCAACCGGGAGGCGAGCACGCTCAAAATGCACGATTCGGGAACCCAGTCGGGTGTGGAGCGATATTTTACGGACACTTACTTACGTACTTACGCAGACACGCCCATCAAATTACTGCGATGCAGCCTCAAACCACGGAGAAACCCGTGATTCTGTGCCGGAGAACCCCTGAACGAGGGCTTAATTCACCAATCCGTCGCCATAAAGGAATACGTTCGAGGAAATTCAAGATCATGGCATTTCTGGTCTCAATCCTCGTTTCCGAGACGAGGACCGAAACCTATTGCAACGCAGCAGTATGCAGTACCAGCAAGAAAACCCGTTCACCTCCTCTCAGGTTCCGTCATGCAACACACAGATTTTCCGTCTCCGAGGACGCCAATCGCTGACTCTTCAGCGCCCCTTTACTACGGTCGGGCAGAGACCGTCAGTGCGATTCTTGACGCGCTCGCATCGAACCGCGACGTCATCGTTGAGGCCGAGCCCGGTCTCGGCAAGTCCATGCTCCGCGCAACCGTCGCCCGTGCCGCGCACGCCGAAGGCTGGCGCACCATCCGGCTCGACCAACCGGTCGCCGAAGCAAGCAACAAGCGCGCGCTCCTCATCGCCGACCTCGACGTGCTGAGCACGACCGACCTCAGCCGTCTCGCCGATCTGCAACGCGCCCACGGTGTGCGTTTCGTCGCAACCCGACGGCCGCCTCACCCGTTTGCCGCGCCTACCGATCACTCCCACACACCCGCGCTTGCTCACGCCACCACGATGACACTGTTGCCGTTGACGTTGTCGCAGTGCGACGCACTCATCGAGGAACAGGTGAGCATCACACCGATGCACTCCGAGCCCACGCTCGTCGAGCGTCGGTGGGTGTGGGCCCGCAGCGGTGGCTTTCCTCGGGTGGCCGCCTCGTTGCTGGAGACGTTGAACGACACCCCCGCTGAAGAAGACAGCCTGTCGACGCCGTCGCGCCGCACCCTCATCGAGGCCTCTGCGGTACTGACGGGTCTGCCGCCGGCGATGCAACGCTTCGCCAGCAGTTTGCTCCCACTCGTGGGCGTGAGCTTCACGCGCATCCGCCGGTTCTTCAACCGCGTTGAGTTGTCTCTGCTGATTGAGTCGCACGTCATCAGCGATCACCGTGACACCCTGGTCATTCCGCTACCGTTTCAGTCGGCGCTGCGCATGATGGCGGAGCCAGAAATGACGCCGCTGGCGCAAGACATCATTGCTGACATCTGCGCCTCGGTCGTCATCGATGCCGAATGTAGCGAGAGCGAAGTCGATGTCGCCGCCCGCGCCTTGACGGTTGACCCCACGCTTCGCGCCCTCATCGACGCTGACGCGCAACTGGCGGTGCTCAGCATGGCGATGTGGCTGGCCCGCCGTCGCGGCGAATCTGAGCCCGCTGCCGCGCTGGCTCGTCGCATTCTGACGACCTACCCGGCTGCCGCCAACGACGGTCTGCGCCGCATCGCACGCCAAGAGGGCGACGACTTCGCACGACTCGCCGCCGACCTTCGTGACGGCCAGAAGGTTCCGGTCGCCGACCTGTGCCTGTGGGCGCTGTGCTTGCAAATGCCGCTGACCGCGACTGTCGATGGAATCGACGACCTCCTCGTCGAGATCGGCGAACGCCAACGCGACACGATCGACCGCTACGGCCTCGACGCGCACCGTGCGAGTCTCGCGGCCGCCGGCGCGCTGGCTCGCGGTGACAGCGATGAAGCTCTGCACCTCACCGCACCTCTCCTGGTTCCGTCTCACCGCAATGCGCTGGCCGCCCTGCGCTCCTACAGCGTGAACGCACTCGTATACGCGCGCAGGCTTGACCATGCGGCCTTGCGCGCAACCGCCGAAGGATTCGCACAGCTCGCGACCGCGACAACATTTGAACGTGGCCTCAAGGCCGACCTGACGCGCCGCATGACGCTCGACGCCATGACGGTGATCGTGTGTGCGTTTGGGGCTGCCGGGCAGCGCGTGCCCGCCAGCTTCGAGGAGATTGTCGACCGCTTCATCACCGAGGGCCTGGTGCACGAAGACCTTTCGATGAGCACGTCGGCCACGATCTGCCATCTCGTGACGTCGGCACAGCACGATCGTCAGGCCGAACTGCAAGGAGACCTGCGCTTCCTCACTCGCGAAGCGCGCACCGATGTGTCGGCCTGGGTTCTCGCCGCCGTTGGGGGCCAGCACCCGGAGCCGCTATTTTCCCCTGTCACCTCGGCGCTCTCGCAGGCCGTCTCACTGACACTGGCCGTGACGATCGCAATGCAACATGGCCAGGTGGCCTTTGCTGACGCCATCAGTGCACTTCCTGACGCCACCGTTCCGCTCGTTCGTCTCGCCCAGCAGTTCATTGCGACGGCCTCGACGGGCAAGGCCGGCGCGATCGACCAGATCGCAGGCATCGACGAGGCCACGATTCCCGGCGCGATGATCGACTTCTGTCTCGGCATTCGCGACAATGACCCCACGCGCCTCCGCCGCGCCGCTTTCACCTTTCAGTCGATGGGCGGCGGCGAGCAGGCGCAGGCCGCGCTCACGGCCCTCGCGCCACTCGTGACCGGCGACCACGCGTTTGAGAAGTCGCTGCGTCCACTGAAGCGCACCGTCACATCGCGCCTGCGTGCCATGGAAGAGAAGGCGGAACCATTGACGCCGCGCGAATACGAAATTGCGTTGCTTGCTTCGCAGGGGCACCGCAACGCCGACATCGCGCAGCGACTGTTTTTGTCCGTGCGCACCGTCGAGTCACACCTGTATCGCGCGATGCGCAAGCTCGCCGTCGACCGCGACGGCCTGCACCCCTCCGTGCTCCTGCGCATCGGCATCGACTAGGTCGAGGCCTTTGGGGGCTGTGCTGCGCGTTGAACCGCGGCTCAGAGTGCGCCGAATCGGGCTTTATACTCCGGTGAGAGCTCGGCGAAACGGGTGTCCCAGTCGAACGGGGCCTCCTCGCCAGCGAGGTGCGCGGCCAATCGCTCGAGGTAGGTCTGCCAGCCGGCGCCATAGAAGATCGAGCGAATGCCTGTGTGCACGAGCCGCATGCGTGTGCCATTCTCAACCTCGTCGAGGGCGACGACGAGGTCGGTGGGTTCTTCTTCAATCGCGTGCCATGTGGAGGTAAACGAGCGGGGTGCGTCGCACGTGGTGATCGTGCCGGTCGCCCATGACGGTTCTCCCTCTTTCGCGACGACGGCCCAGGTTCCGCCAACGCGCAGATCGCCGGTGAGGTCGACCATCCACCGTGCGAGGCGGTCGATCGTGGTGATGGCCTGCCACAGGTCAGCAATGTCGGTTGCGTAGACGTCTTCGTAGACGAGTCGGAAGCCGGACGGGTGCTTCTCGATGACCGGACTTGTGATGCTCATGATGCGTTCCTTTCCGAATGTTCCACGGAGCCTGCGGTACGCGCAGGCTCCGCCGTCGCGGCGCGCTGGCCGCGGGCGATCTCGGTGTGCAATGCGTCGAGGCGTTGGGCGAGTGGGTCAGTCAGTCGCGCGAGTGCGCGCTCGGCGGCATCCACTCCCGCCCGGTCGAGAGCGTAGATGCGACGCGAGCCATCGGCCCGCACAGTCGCGAACCCGTTCTCGCGGAGCACCTTCAAGTGCTGCGACACCGCCGGTTGTGAAATGCCAAACTCTGCGCGGACAACGTCGGTCAGCACACCCGCGGGCTGTTCACCCCGGGCAAGCATCTCGAGCAGCCGCCGCCGCGCGGCATCTGCCAACACCTCGAACTCATGCACGGCACAAGCGTATAAACCATGGCTTATACGCGTCAAGGGATAGGGCGGAACCAGGTCAGTGGAGGCGGGAGGCGTCGCGCTGGGCGAGGAGGTCAGTAAGGTAGCGCTCCACGTCGGTCATTGACGAACAGAAGTGACGCGGGTGGGCGATCACGCCAGTGTCACGATGCGCTGAACGCCCCGTGGGGTCAGCGCGAGACCGAGGTAGATGGGCAACGAAGATCCCTGCGCGGGCAGCGGCATCGACCAGGCATCGTCGAACGACACCTTCTTGCCTGTGAACTCTGCGTCGCCACCCGCCCACAGGGCACGACATGCGGCGATCTGCTCGTCCATGGTTCCGAAGCGCCCCTCAAATGCCCGCTCAGACGCGTCATACTCTTCACGTTGCCAGCCGACCCCAAACGCGGCATCGAGGCGTCCGCCGCTGAGCGCATCGAGCGTCGCGAGCTGCTTGGCGAGCAGAGGTGCCGGGCGCAGCGGCGCGATCATGACATTCATGCTGAGCCGCGCTCGCCTCGTCACCGCCGCGATCGAACCGAGCGTCACGGTCGGGTCGTACCAACTCACGTCGACCGGGTAAGGAAAACCCTCACGGTTGGCGTGCGCCTCACGTGAGATCAAAACATGCTCGAGCAGCACGATCTTGTCTATGCCCATCTCGTCAGCCATCACGGCGGCATCCCGCATCGCGGCGAAGCCAGCCGGTGCGCCCGAAGCGGTGGATAGCGAATCAAGGTCCATCAGGTTGAGAGCCAGAAAAGTCATGGTGCTCCTTTGCACGAGTCGCGCCCGTAGGCTGGGCGACGGAGGTTGACATGCGAATCATTGCGGTCACCGGCGGCATCGGCGCCGGCAAAAGTACGGTGGCTCGAGGCTTGGCCGAGCGTGGTGCGCAGCTTCTCGACGGTGACCAGGTCGCGCGAGCGGTCGTCGACCCGACCGACCCGATCGGCGCCGAGACGACCGCGCAAATTCGTGAGCTCCTCGGAGACGAGGCCTTCAACGCCGACGGCACCCTCAACCGCGAGGCGGTCGGAGCCCGCATCTTCGCCGACGACGCCCTACGTGGTTCCTACAACCGCATCCTGTTTCCCGCGATCGAGCGTGCCACGGTCGCGCGCATTGCCGCGATCCGCGATGCTGACCCGCATGCGACGCTCGTGCACGAAATTCCGCTGTACACCGGCCGAGCCTTGCCGTGGACGTACGACTACGTCGTCACCGTCGAAGCCGACGACGCGGTACGCGCCGAGCGGCTGATCACCGGCCGCGGCTATTCGCCCCAGCACGCTGCCGACCGCATTGCGGCGCAGGGTGCGTCGGGCCCGCGCGAAGCGATCGCCGACCTCGTTGTTCACACCGACGGAACCATGCAACAGACGGTGGAGCAGGTGGAGACTCTGTGGCAGCACGCCCAGAGCCTCCCCCACACCGAGCACTAGCGCCCTAGCTACGTGGCGGCAGTGCGTCGACAGCCGCCACAATCGCCGCGAGTTCGCGGCGCACATCGTGGCGGTCGTATCCGAGCAGGGCGGTTTCGGCGGCGTCAGGCTCGTAAGCGATGACATTTCCGCGGCCCTGCACAATGAAGCGGTCCGGCTGGAACGGGTGCTCTTCGTCACGCTCACCGATCGTGTGCGACGACCCGGCGGCATCTGCGATCCACTGCCAGTACTCGGCGTAGCGCAAGCTCTCGTCGCCGACGAGATACGCCTTTCCAGGTTCGCCACGGTCGAGAGCACCGATCAGCGCCTGCGCCAGCGAACGTACCGACATGTAGTTCGTACCACCCGCCGGACCCCAGAGTCCTGGTTCCGCCCGCTCGCCACGCACCCACGAAACGAGGCGTGCGAAGCCGCGAACGCCACGATCGGAGTTCGCGCCGACGATCGACGGCGGGTTCAGCGTGATCGCTGCGAACGTCTCGTCGGTGAGGGCGCGAGCGCCTTCGTCGGCCGCCTTGCGTGCCGCGACGTAGAGGTCGTTCTCGGCCCACTCCGGGTGCAGCTGGTGGTAGTACGAACCGACCTGCACGAACCGCGGAACCCCGGCTGCTTTGGCAGCAGCGGCGAACGCGGGCACGCCTTCGCGTTGCACGCGACCCCAGAACGCTTCGTCATCGTCACCAGCGGCAACGTGGCGAATGTCGTGACCGGCAGCGAAAATGATGCCGTCAAAGCCAGAGAGATCAACCTCGCCGGGTGCCATGTAGTCACCAATGAGGCGCTCGACACCGGCAACGTGCTTCGGGTCGTTTTCGCTCTCTTCGCGGCGCGACAGGATGACAACGTCATCACCACGCTCGCTTAGCTGGCGCACAACCTCCGAACCGATGAAACCGGTTCCGCCGACAACCAGAACGCGGCTCATGCGAAAGCCGCCTTACCTCCGGCGATCACGACGGTGCCGTCGCGCTCAATGTCGAACGACTCGCCCCACGTACGGATCTGCAGCGTGTCACCCGGGATAACCATGCCGGAGAATCGACCCTCGAGCTCGACGAGGTCGGCAGGGTGCTTGCCAGCAGCATCAGCCAGCGGAATCAGTGCGCCAGCGATGGTCGCGAGACCCTGCAGAATCGGCTTCTCCTGACCGATGCGCGCGGCAGCGGCGGGGTCGATGTGGATGTGGTGGCGGTCACCGGTGAGGCGGTAGAGCGCGGCCGAGTTGAGGGCAACCGGGTACGTCAGAACATCACCTTCCCCCTCACGCACCGCAGGTTCCGCCTTCGCACCACGTTCACCGCCCCAGCCACCGGTGTTCGGGGCAAAGATCGACCACGTCGCGGTGAAGTATTCACACGTGACTTCGATTTCGAAGATCGAGGCCGAGCCCTTGTCCCACACGTTGCCGACGCGAGCGCCCATCGAGACCTCGCCGTGGCGGGGCATCTCTTTGTGAACAGTAAGCTTCTGCGAGCCGTGCACCGACGTGTTGTCCCACGCACCCTCAGCGGCGAGCACATCAGGTGCCCACTGCGCGAGCGTGAGGCCAAAGGTCGGCATGACGCGGAACTGGTCTTCGAAGACGAGGTCAAGGCGGTCAGCCGGGGCGCCGACGGCGAGAGCGTAGAGAATCGCGTCCCACTCGGTGTAGCTGACGACGCGGTCGCCGATGGGGCGACCGGCCCAGGCTCCGGCGGCCTTCGTCATGAGCCGTACACCGGCTCGGGAGCGGGAGCGGCGGCGATCAGGTCGCGCACGGCGGCGCCAACTTCAGCAGCCTCCCAGCGGCGACCGAGGTCGTTCGCGGGGCCGTGTGCCCAACCGTTTTCGAGGCAGATCTTGCCACCCTCGATTTCGATGACGCGACCGGTGACGTCAGCGGAGTCAACGCTTGCGAGCCACGCGACAACCGGCGAGACGTTGGCCGGGTTCATCTTGTCGAAGCCGTCTTCCGGAGCTGCCATCGCCTCAGCGAACGGACCCTCGGTCATGCGGGTACGTGCCGACGGTGCGATCGCGTTAACGGTGACGCCGTAACGACCCATCTCAGCCGCAGCGACGATCGACAGGGCTGCGATACCAGCCTTGGCAGCCGAGTAGCTGGCCTGACCGATCGAGCCCTGCAGGCCAGCGCCCGACGACGTGTTGATGACGCGAGCGACCGGCTGGCGGCCTTCCTTCGACTCGGTGCGCCAGTAAGCACCCGCGTGACGCATCGTCGCGAAGTGACCCTTGAGGTGCACGCGGATAACGGCGTCCCACTCGTCTTCACCGGTGTTGACCAGCATGCGGTCACGCACGAAGCCCGCGTTGTTCACGAGAATATCGAGGCGACCGAACGTGTCGATAGCCTGCTGCACGAGCTGGCCGGCCTGCTCGAAATCTGCGATGTCGGAACCATTGGCCGTGGCTTCGCCGCCGGCTGCGCGAATGATGTCGACAACTTCCTGCGCGGGACCGACTGATTCGCCGTCGCCACCGAGGGTCGTGCCGAGGTCGTTAACGACAACCTTTGCGCCCTGGCGGGCAAGCTCAAGGGCGTGCTCACGCCCGAGTCCGCGTCCGGCACCCGTCACGATTGCAACGCGTCCATCCAGAATTCCGGCCATGTGCCAGCCTCCTCATTGAGTCTTCAAGTCTTACGCTAGCGCGCTTGATTACCAAGCATTTGCTAGGTATCTCTATCCTGCCCTTTTGTGAGCGACCAAGCAAGTGCTAGGGTCAAGCAAGCAAACGTTAGGTTACGAGGTTGTCCATGACGCTTACATCCCAGATGCACGACAAAGGTGTTCGTGTCATCACGATGAACTACCCACCCGTCAACGCCCTGCCCGTGCAGGGATGGTTTGACGTGGCCGACGCCATGATCGAGGCCGGAAAAGACGCAGAAACCCGCGTCGTTGTACTCCGCGCCGAGGGCAAGGGCTTCAACGCCGGTGTCGACATTAAAGAAATGCAGAAGATCGAAGGCTTCTCCGGCATCCTCGGCGCAAACCGCGGCTGCTACGAATCCTTCAAGGCGATCTACGAGTGCCCCGTGCCCGTGATTGCTGCGATCAACGGCTTCTGTGTTGGCGGCGGCGTCGGCTTCGCTGGCAACGCTGACACGATCATCGCCTCGGAAGACGCCTACTTCGGCGTTCCCGAGGTCGACCGCGGCGCCCTCGGCGCGGCAACGCACCTCAGCCGCCTGGTTCCGCAGAACCTGCTGCGCTCGATGTACTACTCGAGCCGCACCATCACGGCACAGCGCCTGTACGAACTCGGCACCGTCTTCGACGTGGTTCCGCTCGACAAGCTCGAAGAGACCGCGCTCTCGTTCGCGAGCGAAATCGCCGCGAAGGACCCCCGCGTCATTCGCGCTGCGAAGGCTGCGCTCAACGGCATCGACCCGATGGACGTCAACGCGTCGTACCGTTTCGAGCAGGGCTTCACGTTCGAGCTCAACCTCGCCGGTGTCGCCGACGAGCACCGCGATGAGTTCGTCGCGACCGGCAAGAACCTCAACACGTAAGTTCAGTCATGAGTGACAAGCGCCTGCGCGATGAGGAGGTTCCCGAGCTCTTCCGCGATGGCATGACGATCGGGATCGGCGGCTGGGGGTCGCGGCGCAAGCCGATGGCCCTCGTGCGCGCCCTCATTCGCTCAGGCGTGCGTGACCTCACCATCGTGAGCTTCGGCGGCGCCGACGTCGGCATGCTGTGCGCGACCGGGCAGGCTGCCCGCGTCGTGCACGGCTTCGTGTCGCTTGACACGATTGCCATCGAGCCGCATTTTGCTGCGGCTCGGGTTGGCGGAACCATTCACAACACGGATCTGGATGAGGCCATGTTGGTCTCGGGGTTGCGTGCGGCAGCTCACCGGCTGCCGTTCGAAGTGACGCGTGCTGGTTTGGGGTCGGATGCGGTGGTGCGCAATCCCGACATTCAGATGATCACGTCGCCGTATGCCGATGGTGAAGAACTCGTGGCGATGCCGGCGATTCCGCTCGACCTGGCGCTGATTCACGTTGACCGCGCCGACGAGCGCGGCAATGGTCAGGTGCTCGGCGAAGACCTGTTCTTCGACGATCTGTTCGCAGCCGCCGCAGACGTGACGATCATGAGTGCAGAATCTGTGGTTCCGTCGCTGTCTGGCGAGCCCCTGCATTCGCTCGTAATTCCGCGGTTGAACGTGTCGCACGTTGTTGAGGCTGTGCAGGGTGCCGCCCCCACCGCGTGTCTGCCCGCGTACCCACGCGACGAGGCGTTCCAGAAAATGTATGCCGCCTCGGTTGGCGACTGGGATGCTTTTGCCGCCCGCTTCGCGAACGTCACGCACGAGGAGTTCCGTCGTGCGTACGCCGCGTTTGGGGAGGCGTCATGACTGACGTGACGCGCGCCGAAGTGTGCGCGGTCGCGGTGAGCGACCTGTTCGTTGGTGCCGGTGAGATTCTCGCCAGCCCGACAGGGCTCATCCCCCAGCTCGGTGCGCGCTTGGCGCGTCTGACGCATGCGCCCGAGCTCATGCTGAGCGACGGCGAAGCCACGATGTACGCCGATACCCCGGCGATCGATGAGCCGTTCGCTGAGCCCGAGCACTACCTGCCGTACCGCGCGCTGTTCGATCTGATCGCTCGAGGCAAGCGCCACGTCGTGATGGGCGGCTCGCAGCTCGACCAATACGGCAACCACAACTTTTCTGCGATTGGTGATTGGCAGCGTCCGTCGCACCAACTGCTCGGCGCTCGCGCTGCGGCGACCAACACCGCAAACCATGCGGTGAGCTACTGGATTCCGCGGCACGCACTCCGCGTCTTCGTGCCCGCCGTCGACACCGTCTGCGGTGTTGGTTCCGCTCGCCTCAAGGGCGCCCGCTTCGCAGACCTGCGACGTGTGATTACCAACCTCGCGGTGCTCGATTTCTCGGGCCCCGATGGCACGCTCGCGCTCGTGAGTGTGCACCCCGGAGTCACCGTCAACGAGGTGGCGGCAGCCACCGGTTTTGACCTGCACGTGCCCTCCGAGGTTCCGTTTACCCGTCTTCCCACTGCTGGCGAACTCGCGATCATTCGCGAGCGCCTTGACCCGCGCGATGCGCGATACCGAGAGGTTCCCCGTTGATGACCACTCCGCAGATGATTCGCACTGCTCTGACCGACCTGACCGGCGTCGCGCACCCCGTTGTGCAGACCGGCATGGGGTGGGTGGCCGGCGCCAAGCTTGTGTCGGCGACCGCCAACGCGGGTGCGCTCGGCATTCTGGCTTCGGCGACGATGACCTACGACGAGCTTGAGAAGGCCATCATCGAGACGAAGGAGCGCACCGACAAGCCGTTCGGCGTGAACCTGCGCGCTGACGCCGGCGACGCCGTTGAGCGGAGTGAGCTGCTCATCAAGCACGGTGTGAAGGTCGCGTCGTTTGCGCTGGCACCGAAGGAGGCGCTGATCAAGCGTCTGAAGGACGCCGGCATTGTTGTTATTCCATCGATTGGTGCCGTGAAGCACGCCGAGAAGGTGGCTTCGTGGGGTGCTGACGCCGTCATGATTCAGGGCGGCGAGGGCGGTGGCCACACCGGCGCCGTGCCGACGTCGATCCTGCTGCCGTCGGTTGTCTCGTCGGTGGATATTCCGGTTATCGCTGCCGGTGGTTTCTCTGACGGACGCGGCCTCGCCGCGGCCCTCGCATACGGCGCCGTCGGTGTCGGCATGGGCACGCGCTTTCTGCTGACGTCAGACTCGTCGGTGCCGGAGGCGATCAAGCGTCGCTACCTCGAATTCGGCCTGGACGGCACGGTTGTCACGACCAAGGCCGACGGTATGCCGCACCGCCTGCTGCGCACCGAATTCGTTGAAGGCCTCGAGAACACCAACATCATCACGAACCTGCCCGCGACGCTCAAGCGTTCGCTGCAGTTCAAGAAGATGAGCGGCCTGTCGTGGCCCGCTCTCGTCAAGGACATGTTCGCGATGAAGAAGGCGACCGGCCGCAGCTGGGCGCAGATGTCACAGGCCGCAAACACCCCGATTCTGCTCAAGCAGGGTCTCGTCGAGGGCGACCTCGCCGCTGGCATGCTCGCATCGGGTCAGGTCGTCGGCGTGATCAACGACCTGCCGTCGTGTGAAGAGCTCGTCGACCGCGTCGTGCGCGAAGCTGCCGAGCGCCTCGACGCGCTTGGTGGACTGCTCGTTCGCTAGGTTTCTATTTCGCTCGCGGGGCATGGCTGTCGCAGGTGCACGTGGTTCCGTCAACCCCTGTCGCCGGTACCGACGCTTCGCCTAGGCTCGACGCGACGGCGCGAGCATCGCAGCTCGGTGACGGCCGCATCCGGTACGACGGCGTAAGGGGCCTGAGATGACTAAGAAACTGTTCGCAACTGTTCTGTGTGCTGCGGCACTCGCCGTGGCCTCCCCCACGCTGGCAACCGCAGCTCCCGTGGTTCCGGCCACCATGGTTCCGTCGGTTATCGAAGACTACGGAACCTACATCGAAAAGCCCGTGGAAGGCTTCTTCCCGAACGCCAACATCTGCAACGCCGAGCGTCTGAGCTTCAAGAGCCAGGGCTATTGGACCGGCGGCTGCTTCTACTCCGCCACCAACCGCGGCTGGGGCTTCTACTACGGCTAACTCCCCCGCGGCATTGCACACCCGCGCGGCACTCTCCTGTTGTGCACGACGAGCTCGCACTCACAGCGCAACACCCCGCGTTTTCGACACCTTCAAGTGCCCACATCGTGCAGAACAGGGTGATGGGAGCGGAACCACGGGGCTGGGTCGCGCGGACGGAACCACGGGGCTGGCGCGGGGGCGGAACCACGGGGCTGAGTTGGGTTGCAAGGGCGGGGCTGAGTTGGGTTGCGGAGGCGGGGCTAAGCATAGAAAACGGCCCGCCGGGAGCCGGCGGGCCGTTTGTGGGGAGGGCTTAGAGGCGCTCGATGATGGTGACGTTGGCGAGTCCGCCGCCCTCACACATCGACTGCAGCGCGTAGCGGCCGCCGCGACGCTCGAGCTCGTTGAGCATCGTCGTCATGAGACGGGTTCCGGTCGCACCGATCGGGTGGCCGAGGGCGATACCGCCGCCGTTCACGTTGACGCGGTCGTGGGTGGCGCCGGTTTCCTTCATCCACGCCAGCACGACGGGGGCGAAGGCCTCGTTGATCTCGAACAGGTCGATGTCGTCGATCGACAGACCGGTCTTCTCCAGTGCGTACTTGGTCGCCGGAATCGGAGCGGTCAGCATGAAAACGGGGCTGTCACCACGCACTGAGATGTGGTGGATGCGAGCGCGCGGGGTGAGGCCGTGGTCCTTCACAGCCTGCTCCGATGCGACAAGCACAGCCGACGAAGCGTCGGAAATCTGCGACGCGACAGCGGCCGTCAGGCGTCCGCCATCGACGAGCGTCTTCAGGCCCGCCATGCGCTCGAGCGTGGTGTCGCGGCGAATGCCCTCATCAAACGTGAGGCCGTTCAGCGGCGAGATTTCGTTGTCGAAGTAACCGGCGTCCTGCGCAGCAGCGGCACGCTGGTGGCTCGCAAACGCGAACTCTTCCATCTCTTCGCGGGTGATGTTCCACTTTTCGGCGATCATTTCAGCCCCACGGAACTGCGAAATCTCTTCGCCCGGGTAGCGGGCGTTCCAGCCCTCTGACTCTGCGAACGGCGTGGTGAAACCGAACTGTTCGCCCACCATCATGGCCGCCGAAATCGGAATCTGCGACATGTTCTGCAGGCCACCGGCGATCACCAGGTCTTGCGTGCCCGAGAGCACGCCCTGTGCCGCAAAGTGCACGGCCTGCTGGCTCGAACCGCACTGGCGGTCAATCGTCACGCCCGGAACGTGCTCAGGAAATCCTGCCGCAAGCAGCGCGGAGCGGCCGACGTTGCCCGACTGCCCACCGATGGTGTCGGTGGTTCCGATGATCACGTCATCAACGGCGCCAGCGTCAATTCCGGTGCGCTCAACGAGCGAACGCAGGGCGTGCGCGCCGAGGTCGATCGGGTGGATGCCCGCGAGCGAGCCGCCGCGCTTTCCGACGGGAGAGCGAACAGCGTCAACGATGTATGCTTCTGCCATTTTCTTGTCCTAACTTATGCGTGCTGGCTGCTGACCGAGATGACTTCACCCGTCATATACGACGAGTAGTCGCTCGCGAGAAACACCATGACATTGGCGATTTCCCACGGCTCGGCTGCACGATTAAAAACTTCTTTGCTCTTGAGTTCGGTGAGCAGCTCAGCGCTGGTGACCTTCTCCAAGAACGGGTGCATCGCCAGCGACGGCGAAACAGCGTTGACGCGAATGCCCTCGGTCGCGAGGTCCTTCGCCGCCGAACGAGTGAGCGCCATCACGCCAGCCTTTGCGGCGGCGTAGTGGGCCTGGCCCTCCTGCGCGCGCCAGCCGATGACCGAGGCGTTGTTAACGATGACGCCGCCGTTGCCGGCTGCCTTCATGCGCTGTCCAACAGCGCGGATGCAGCGGAACGTGCCCGTCAGCGTGACGTTCAGCACGAGGTTCCACTGGTCGTCGGTCATCTCCAGAATCGATGCCGTGCCGCCCAGGCCCGCGTTGTTGATCATGACGTCGATCGGGCCAACAGCCTCAGCGGCGTCCAGCAGCGCCTGGACCTGCTCTTCGTTGGTGACGTCGCACGCCTTGGCAAACACGCGGTCGTCGCCGAAGCGCTCGCGCAGCTCCGCCAGCGATGTGTCGAGGCGACCCTGGTGAGTGTCCGAGATCATCACAGAAGCGGCGCCCTCTTCGAGGCACTTGATAGCGGCGGCGGAACCAATGCCTGCGCCCGCAGAGGCGGTCACGACGACACGCTTTCCGGCGAGCAGGCCGTGGCCCGGGACGTACTGGGGGTTCAGAGCCTGGTTCATGCGCGTGCCTCCCTTGGCAGGCCGAGAATACGCTCGGCGATCACGTTGCGTTGCACTTCGTCGCTACCGCCGTACAGGGTGTCGGCGCGGCTGAAGAGGAACAGCGTTTGTAGTTCATCAAGTTCGTAGGGCGCTTCCTTCACGAGGATCGACAGCGCCCCCTCTGCTGCCATGGCGAGCTCACCGAGGTCGCGGTGCCACCGCGCCCACAGCAGCTTCGTGACAGAAGCGTTGAGTCCCTGCTCGCCGCCGAGCGTGCGCAGGGCGTGCAGGCGAATAATTTCGAGCCCCTGGTGCGCACGCACAATCGCGTCACGCAGAATCGGGTCGTCAATGGTTCCGCTCTTCTTGGCCGCCTCGATAACGCCATCCAGCTCCGCGCGGAACGCGATCTGCTGCGCCAGAGTCGAAACACCGCGCTCGAAGCCGAGGGTCGCCATCGCGACCTTCCAGCCGTTGCCCGCGCCGCCGACCACGAGGTCAGCGGCGGTCGTGGCGTCGGTGAAGAAGACTTCGTTGAATTCGCTCGTGCCGGTCAGCTGCAGAATGGGACGCACTTCGACGCCGGGCTGGTCGATCGGAACCAGGAGGTAGCTGAGGCCAGCGTGGCGGGACGAGCCCTCCTCGGTGCGCGCGACTACGAAGCACCACTGTGCGTGCTGCGCGAGCGAGGTCCACACCTTCTGGCCGTTGACGACCCACTGGTCGCCGTTCAGGCGCGCCTGGGTGGCGACGGCGGCGAGGTCAGAGCCAGCGCCCGGCTCGGAGTAGCCCTGGCACCAGAGTTCTTCGACGGCGACGATCTTCGGCAGGAAGCGTGCCTTCTGCTCGGCAGTGCCGTGTTCGATCAGCGTCGGGCCGAGCAGTTCTTCACCGAGGTGGTTGACGCGAGCGGGGGCACCCGAGCGTGCGTATTCCTCGTGGAAGATGACCTGCTGCGCGATCGTCAGCCCACGGCCGCCGTACTCCACCGGCCACGCAACGCACGACCAGCCAGCGGCCGCCATGTGACGGTTCCACTCCAGTCGCTCTTCAAAAGCTTCGTGTTCGCGGCCGGAGCCGCCCTTACCGCGCAGCTCGGCGAACTTACCCGTGAGGTTTGCTTCGAGCCAGGTGCGAATCTCCGCACGGAACGCCTCGTCCTCAGCCGAGTAGGTGAGCTCCATTGCGCCTCCTTGATGTCGGGCCTTCTTCGGCCATCGACGTATGTGTCGATGTCATGCTAGCGTACAACCAAGCAATTGTTTGGTTGTTTTTGATTTTCGAGTTCAGTGAGGAGCTCCCGTGACTGAAGCAGAAGTTGACGTTGTCACCTACGAGGTGCAGGGCACGACGGCGATTGTGCGCCTCAATCGCCCGCAATATCGCAACGCACAGAACTCGGCTGTGACCTACGCGCTTGACGCCGCTTTCACGCGCGCCGTCAACGATGACGAGGTCAAGGTCATCATTCTTGCTGGTAACGGAGATCACTTCTGCGCGGGTCACGACATCGGAACCCCGGGTCGCGACATCGACAAGAGCTTCGAGCGCAAGGCGGTCATTTGGTACGACCACGTCGGCGCTCAGGGTGTCGACGCACGATTCGCTCGCGAGAGCGAGGTCTACCTCGGCATGTGCCGCCGCTGGCGTGAGATTCCGAAGCCGATGATCGCGATGGTGCACGGTGCGTGCATCGCTGGCGGTCTCATGCTCGCCTGGTCGTGTGACTTCATCGTGGCCAGCGATGACGCGTTCTTCCAAGACCCGGTTGTACGCATGGGCATTCCCGGCGTCGAATACTTCGCACACCCGTGGGTCACCAACCCGCGATTCGCGAAGGAAATGCTGTACACCGGCGAGCGCGTTCCCGCACAGCGTGCGTACGAGGTTGGCATGGTCAACCACGTGGTTCCGCGTGCTGAGCTCGAAGAGCGCACCCTCGCGATTGCCGAGCGCATCGGCCAGATGCCCCGCATCGGCCTCACGCTCACAAAGAAGGCCGTCAACCAGGCCGAAGACCTGATGGGCCAGCGCGCCGGAATGGACAGCGTTTTTGGTCTGCACCACGCAGCCCACGCCCACAACGCCGAAGTCGGGGGCGACTCGCTCGGCGGCGTTAACCACAAGACCATCCGCGACGCGGAGGAGAAGAAGTGAATCTCGATTTCACCCCCGAGCAGGAAGCGTTTGCCGCTGAGGCACGCGCTTGGCTCGCCGAGAACGTGCCCGCCGAGCGCTTTGCCTCGATGGACACCGCCGAGGGTTTCGAACAGCACCGCGAGTGGGAGCGCACGCTCGCCTCGGGTAACTGGTCGGTTGTTTCCTGGCCCGCCGAATATGGTGGCCGCGAAGTTGGCATCACCGAGTGGGTCATCTTCGAGGAAGAGTATTACCGCTCCGGTGCGCCGACCCGCGTAGCGCAGAACGGCATCTCGTTACTGGCTCCGATCGTTTTCGAGCACGGTACGCCCGAGCAGAAGGCGAAGTACCTGCCGCTCATGGCGAATGGCACCGAGATCTGGGCGCAGGCCTGGTCAGAGCCGGGCGCTGGTAGCGACCTCGCCGCGATCCGTGCCACCGCGACGCGTGATGACGCTCGTGGCGGCTGGCTGCTGAACGGCCAGAAGATATGGTCGTCGCGTGCCGTGTGGGCAGACCGTGGCTTTGGTCTGTTCCGCTCCGACGCGGAGGCACAGCGCCACCGCGGCCTCACCTACTTCCTGTTCCGGATGGACGCCCCCGGCATCACCGTGCGCGCTATCGAGCAGCTCGATGGTTCGACTGGTTTTGCCGAGGTCTTCTTCGACGACGTCTTCGTTCCTGACGAGGACGTGCTGGGCGCACCCGGCGATGGCTGGAACGTCGCCATGTCGACCGCAGGCAACGAACGCGGCCTGTCGCTTCGCGCCCCGGGTCGCTTCCTCGCCCCCGTTGACCGTCTGATCGACCTGTGGGACGAGCGCGGCGCCGCCGAGCCGAGCGCTCGCGACGCCGTCGTCGACAGCTGGATCGGCGCCGAGGCCTACAAGCTTTTCACGTGGCAGACGGTTTCGCGCCTGCTGCAGGGTGGCGATGTGGGTGCCGAAGGCTCGATCAACAAGGTGTTCTGGTCAGAGCTCGACATTCACATTCACGAGACGGCCCTGCGCCTACTCGGCCCCGAGGGCGAACTCATCGGCGACGGTGCTCCCGTCGGCGGAAAGTGGGCTGAGGACTACCTCTTCGCCCTCGCAGGCCCGATCTACGCCGGTACCAACGAAATTCAGCGCAACATCATCGCGGAGCGAATCCTTGGACTCCCCCGCGGCGACCGAAGGAAGGCATGATGCAGTTCCTCCCTACTGACGAACAGACCGCATTCGCTGAGGCAATCGACGAAATCGTGGCCGCTAACAGCGGCGCCGACGTCGTGCAGGCGTGGGCCGCAGGCGACAAGGCCGCGGGCCTCGCCCTGTGGGGACAGTTCTCCGAGCTGGGCTTCGGCGGACTCCGCGTCGCCGAAGACGACGGTGGCCTGGGTGCCAGCGTCGTAGACCTCGCGATCGTGTTCGAGCGCCTGGGTTACCACGGCGTACCCGGCCCGTACATCGAGTCCCTCGCCTTCCTGCCCGCGGTCGTCGCTGACGATGTGCGCGCAGAGATCTGCGGCGGCGCGATGGCAACCGCAACCTATGCACCGTTCGTGCCCTACGCGCTCGACGCTGACGTTGCTTCCCTACGCTTCGCTGTCGATGGTTCCGGCTACTCGGCAGCAGACGCTGGCGACGCTATCGCGTCGATGGCGAAGACCCGTACGCTGTTCCCGCTGACGGCGAACGGAACCACGACTGCGGTTTCTGAGGACGCTCTCGATCGCGGTTTCGCAGAGGCTGCGCTCGCTACCGCCGCGATGCTCGTCGGCGCCGGCGAGCGCCTGCTCGATGAGGCCGTCGAATACGCAAAGATTCGTGAGCAGTTTGGCAAGCCGGTTGGCGAATACCAGGCGCTCAAGCACCACCTCGCCAACGTGCGCGTTGCGCTGAGCTTTGCCCGCCCGCTCGTGCTGCGTGCGGCGCTCGACATTGACGGCCCGAACCGCGACCGCGATGTCTCGGCCGCGAAGGTTTCGGCATCGGACGCTGCGACGCTGGCCGCGCGCCTGTCGCTGCAGGTTCACGGCGCCATCGGTTACACCGCTGAGCACCACGTGGGCCGCTGGGTAACGCTCGTGCCCGCGCTTGTGCAATCGTGGGGTTCGACGTCGTTCCACCGCGACCGTGTGGCCGCCGCGATTTTGAACCAGGGGGCGTGATGCAGTTCGATCCCACCGAAGAGCAGGAAGAGCTCGTCGGCATGCTGCGCGACCTGTTGTCGTCGCGTTCCGACTCGGCGGCCGTGCATCGTGCGATGGAGTCGGAGTCGGGCTACAACGCTGACCTCTGGCGCGTGCTGTGCGAAGAGATTGGTGCGGCGTCGCTTGCGATTCCGGAGGAGTTCGGCGGCGCCGGCTTCACCGCGTTTGAGACGCACCTCGTGCTCGAAGAGCTCGGTGCCGCGATGACGCCGTCGCCGTACCTCGGAACGGTGGCGATCGCCGCGCATGCGGTGCTCGCTTCGGGCGACACCGACGCGTGCGAGCGCCTGCTGCCCGGTATCGCCGCTGGTGAGACCACCGCGGCTCTCGTTTGGGCAGATGCCCGCGGTCGCTTTGATGCGTCGCGTCTGGGCGTCTCGTTTGACGGTGCTGCGCTGAGCGGAACCGCGCCGCTGGTGATCGACGGATCGACCGCTGACGTGCTGCTGGTTTTGGCCGAGACGCCTGACGGTGTTGGCCTGTTCGAGGTGGCCGGCGACGCAACCGGCGTGACCCGCGTGGCAACGCCCGCGATGGACACCACACTGCGTTTCGCCCAGCTGACGTTCGACAGCGCTGCCGCCGTGCGCATCGGCACGGCCGTTGACACCGACCGCATCCGTGACATCGCCGCAACGGCCGTCACCGCGCTGCAGATCGGTGGCGCACGCCGCATTCTCGACCTGACCGTTGAGTACTCGAAGCAGCGCGTGCAGTTCGGTCGTCAGATCGGATCGTTCCAGGCTCTCAAGCACCGCATGGCTGACATGCACTTGCTCGTCGAGACGGCGACCACGGCGTCACGTGCGGCTGCTTCTGCCGTGGCCGATGGTTCCGACCTCACCTTCGTCGCCGCCCTCGCGAAGACGTGGGCATCGGACGCATTCAGCACCGTGTCGGGTGAAGCCGTGCAGCTGCACGGTGGCATCGCGATCACGTGGGAGCACGACGCGCACCTGTACTTCAAGCGGGCACACGCTACGCGTGAGCTGTTTGGCTCGCCCGAGACGATCCGCGCACGCGAGGCGGAGCGCCTGCTGGCTTAAGTATTCGTTTCGTTCAGAGGGCTCGTGCCGTAGTGGTACGGGCCCTTTGGCGTTTGCTGATGGGTGTGGTTTAGCGGCGTGCACAGGCAGGGGCACTCTAGCGGTCGAGGAACCAGCCCAGCACGTGCGGGTACGCCAGCAGGAGCGCGATGATGCCGAAGAACGCGGCGGTGAACCAGGCTGCGGAGCGGAGCCGCAACCGTCTTCCGGCCTCAGCCACTTGCGATCGCGGTTTCTGCGCCCGCGGGTCGGTGTACGTCTTGGCCTGGTAGCCGAGCTCCGCCCCGATCAGCTCGGAGAAATACAACATCGCGGTGTACTCGGCCCGATCTGACGAGCGCGCCCACCGACGTGACGCGACGACGAGCCGATCATCGACGATCTCGATGTCCCACTGCCGACCGTGGTCGATGAGGCACACCATCACGTCGGGGGTGAGCAGTTCGAGCGCGTCCCGCTCATATTTGGCGGGCACATATACCGAGAAATAGCGGTCGAAATCGCCCTCGAGCGAGAGCTTTTGTGTGCCTGGCAGCATGGTGCGAAGGCTTCCGTTGCCGCGCGCATCGATCATGATGTGCGGCAACCGCCTGGGCAGCGCGAGCTCCATATACCGAAACGTGTTTCGCGGCCCCTTCGGGTCGGCGTCGGTGCCGCTGTACGCGGCGATCGCGATCTGCAGTGACGGGATCGTCGTGCGCCCGCCCTGCCAGAGCGCGAACTTTGCACGAAACAGCGATGGGTTGACCGGGTCTGCGTTCACGAGCCTGGGCGGACGCGACGGCGTTCGGCCACGGCCCTCCGCGAGCAAGACTCCGATACGGTCTGGTGCCCGACCGTACTGCGAGTAGAACAGGTCGCGTTGCTCCGCGAAGCCCTTAATCGCGAGGCCGCGACGCACATCGCCCGGTAGCGACAGCAGGATGAGGCCCCAGATCCAGAGGACGATGGCCAGAAAGAGGACGATAACCATCACGAGGCCTCGCGACCAGTCGATCCATTCCGGAAGGGCGATTGCCCACGGAGTCTCCATCGCGAGGCTCCCGGCGAGGAGTGTCGCCGCGACAGCAGGGATCAGCAGGAGCGCACCGTTGCGCGCGCTACGAAAAACCCCCGGATCTTCGGCACGAACGTCGGCCCACGTCACCACGCTCGGCCACTCCCGCCGAAACCGGGCGAGTCGGTCTTGCGATTTCGTGGCTCGGGTCACACCGCCACGTTATCGGACACGTCAACGCCCCAAGAACTTGAGCACGCGGAGCGTGGTGGGGGCGGCGTTGCGCATCATGGACTGGTGGCTCGTGTCGGGCAACGTGTCGTACGTGGCATCGGGGATCAGCCGCGCTGCTTCCTGAGCCCATGGTTCCGGAACCACGCAGTCGTGTTCTCCACGCAGGATGAGGGTTTTCTGCGTGATGCGAGGGTAGCTGCGCTCCGGACTGTGCACCATCATGGCGCGCATTTTGCGGATGAGGTGGGGGCCGGCGCGCAGATACTCGTAGCCGCCGAGCAGCACAACCTTGGGGCTCTCTCCCCACAGGTCACGCAGAAGGCGGCCGATTTGAATCATGATGCGGCGGGCCGATTCATCGACGGTCGGCGCAATCATGACGAGCTCACTCACGAGCTTCGGGTGTCGCACGGCGAGTTCAGCGACGACCTGCGTGCCCATGGAGTGGCCGATCGCCGCGACACCGCTCACGCCGCGATCACGCAGCAGGGCCGCCAGCATGTCGGCGGTGCGTTCCATCGTCGGCGTGCGTGGTGGTTCCGGCGAATCGCCATAGCCCGGCTGGTCGATCGCGATCACGCGGCCAATCTTCTTGAGGTCGTCGATGAGCTCGGCGAAGACGACACGGCCCATACCGATGCCGTGCACGAGAACGAACACCGGGGTTCGGGAGCCAAACTCCTCGAACACCATGTCGGCGCCCTGCCACGAAAACGTGTCGGCGCGGCCGTCGAGCGCGGGCGCACCAGCGGCCTCAGCGACGGCGTCGGAGAGGCTATCGTCGGGGTTATCGGCCATGCCCCCAGCATAAAAGCGCCCGGCCCCGAAAACGGAACCGGGCGCTCAATCCCGACATGCCGGTCGCGATCACACGTGCAATCGCGACCGCGTATCAGTCGGCACTGTTCGCAGCGCTGACTGAGTGGGCTGCTGGCGACGCTTCCGGCGAAGCCCTTGACGCGATCGACGCGATGCTCGCCCACCTCGGCCCCCTCGGGGACTAACCCTCGCGCCTACCCGCCTGCCCCCTCGGCGGGCGCGACCCCTCAGTCGCGCTGTTTGTGGAGGGGTTGTGACACGTCTTTGCCCGTCGACACCCGGGGGCGATCGGGCTCAACCGCAGCCAGGGGCTCAACACGAACGAGGGTCTGCCGCGAGCGCACGGCGAGATCTTGGTACACGTGGGTGCCGTTGCGTTTCCACTCGACGGTCGCGTCGTCCAGCGTGCGTACGACGCGAGCGGGCGATCCCAGCACCATCGAGCGCTCCGGTACCGTGGTTCCGGCCGTCACCAGCGCCCCAGCACCAACGAGGCAGTCGGCACCAATCGTCGCACCGTCGAGAATCGTGGCGCCAATGCCGATGAGGGCGTAGGAACCAATACGGCAGCCGTGCAGGACGGCCGCGTGGCCGACGTGGGACGCGGGTTCGAGCACGCAGTCCTCACCCGGAAACGCGTGGATCACCGCCGAGTCCTGCACGTTCGACCCCTCCCCCACGATGATGCGACCGAAGTCGCCGCGAAGCGACGCGTGTGGGCCGATGTAACACCCGGGGCCAATGATGACGTCACCGATCAGCACGGCAGTTTCGTGCACGAAGGCGGTGGGGTCGACGACCGGAACCACGCCGTCGATTGCGTAGGACGGCATTAGGCGATCTGTCCGCCGTCGACCACGAACTCCTGGCCGGTGCAGTAGCTGGCAGCGTCGGAAGCCAGGAATGCCACCATGGCGGAGACCTCATCGGGGCGCCCAACGCGCGCGGCCGGGATCGTCGTGATGAACCCGACACCGTTGCGCGTGTCTTCGCTCGCCATGGCGGTGTCGATCGCACCCGGCAGCACCGCGTTCACACGAATGCCGTAGGAACCCCACTCGCGTGCGGCAGAACGCGTCAGGCCACGCAGCGCGAACTTGGTCGACGAGTAGTGCGCGCGCTCGGCGTAACCCTGCATGCCCGACGTCGACGAGATGTTGATGACCGAACCACCCTGCTTCTTCAGCAACGGCAGCATCGCCTGCATGCCCAGCATCGGGCCGAGAAGGTTGATGTCGATGATCATGCGCAACTGTGCCTCCGACATGTCCTCCAGACGACCGACCGGTGACACGGCGGCGTTGTTCACGAGGATGTCGACGCGGCCATACTTCTCTTCCGCGGCCGCAGCAACCGCCTCCCAGTCAGCCGACGATGCGTTGTCGTGCTTCAGCGCGAGCGCGTCATCACCGTACGCCGCAGCCACGTCATGAACGGCATCCGCGATGTCGGTGAGCACGAGACGCGCGCCGAGCTCGTGAAACAGCGCGGCGTGCGCGCGGCCCTGACCGCCAGCGGCACCGGTGATAACGGCGACCTTGCCGTCGAGGCGAACGAGGGGATTCGTCATGATGTGACCTTTCCAGTATCTTCTTGAGCAAATATTTGATCGATTAACGGGCGATGACGCCCGGCGAGGATAGACACGCAATGGCGCGACTGCATCACATGGGTATCACCGTCAGCAACACCGAAGCCGCGACCGCGTTCTACGCGTCGCTGACGCGCGGCACCGTGACCGGCCCGCTCGTGAAGGAGGGCCCCGCGGTCGAAGCCGTGACCGGCTATCCGGGCGCGCAGATCCTGCTCACCTTCATCGCCTTCGACGGCGGTGACAGCGTGATCGAACTCGCCGAATACCGCGGCACGGGCGACCAGCGCATCATCCCCAACAACGGCAAAGCTGGTTCCGCTCATCCGGCGATTGTCGTCACCGACATTGAAGCCGAAATCGCGCGCCTCGCGACGGAGGGCTACGCCGCGACGAGCGCACCCATGGTCGCGACTTCGGGCCCCATGGAGGGCTACCGCTACGCATACATCATCGGCCCCGACGAGGTACGGGTCGAGCTTCTCGAGGAACCGCACTAAACAACCACCAGCGTCGGACGGCGAGCGGAACCAAAGGCAAAGGTGTTGAGGGCCGCAAGTTCATGGCGTGCGAGCGTCAGCGTCGGAGCCGCAGCGCTGTCAATGATGCTGGAGGGGCGCCGCCCACCGGGAATCGGGATGATTGCAGGCGACAGCGCCAGCATCCAGGCAAGCACAACGCGGTAGACGCTCACACCGTACAGACGAGCGACCCGCAAGAACGGCGGCGCAACCTGGCCAAGCCCCTGCGCGGCACGAAGCCCGCCGAACGGACCCCACGCCAAGAACGCGATGTCGTGCGCTTCGCACGTGTCGAGCAGGTCAAGGCTCTCGGTACGCAGTGGCGACAGCTCGTTTTGCACACTGACGAGCGTCGGCCCCAGCACCTCGATCGCGATGGCAAGTTGCTGCGCGTTGACGTTGGAAACACCCACACGCTGCACGACCCCGTCATCACACAAGCGCGCCAGCGCCTCCACCGACGCTCGAAAGTCGATCTGCGGGTCGGGTCGGTGCAGGTGATACAACGGCAGTGCGTCGAGGCCAAGGCGCTGTGCGGAGTTGCGGGCTGCCTGCGCGAGGTGATCGGGCGCCCCGTTGATCCACCACGACGCGTTCTCATGCCGCGTGTGGCCACCCTTCGTGCTGACAACGACGTCGCGCACGCGCGAACCCAACAGCCGAGCCAACTCGCTCTCGTTCACGCCCATGTCAGACGTCGGGCCATACGAGTCAGCGGTGTCGAACAGCGTGATGCCATGCTCGAGCGCACAGTCAATCGCGCGCTGCCCGACCGCCGAATCAAAGTCGGGCAGTTGCGTGAGCGTCATCGCCCCCAGCCCAACGGCCGAAACCGTGAGGTCACCGATCATGCGCGTCGTCATTTACCGACCGCCGTCCAGCCACCGTCAACGGCGAGGCACTGTCCGGTGACGTACGTCGCCTGGGTGAGGAGATAGCAAATCGCATCGGCCTGCTCGCTCGGCGCCGCGAGACGACCCAGCGGCGTGCGCTGCGCGACAGGAGCCGTGTCGTACCCCTTGTCGATCATGTCTTGCACCATCGGGGTCAGGGTGTGTCCGGGGGCGACGGCGTTCACGCGCACGCCGAGCGGCGCCCACTCGACCGCGAGATTCTCCGTGAGCTGCATGACGGCCGCTTTTGCGGTTCCGTAGTCCGCCTGCTGCGCCCAGCCGCGGTAGGCCGTCGTTGACGAAATGAAGACGAAGGACGCCGGAACCCCGTTCAAGCGCCGCACGATTTCTCGCGCCACCGAGAGGGTGCCGACGAGATGCACGTTGTAGAGCAGGCGCAGTCGGTCGAGGCTCATCTCGAGCGCGGGCACGAATTGGCCGCGGATGCCGTGGCACGTGACGAGGCCGGTAATGACACCGGCGCGGGCCGTGGCTGACTCGACGGCGGCGATGACGGCTGCCTCGTCGGTGGCGTCAACGATCTCGGTCGGGGTGCCGTCGGGAGCCTCGGCAAGGTCGAAAACAGTGACGGTATGCCCCTGCTCCTGCAGGCGTGCGACGACCGCCGCACCGATGCCGCTCGAACCGCCCGTCACGACAACGTGCTGCGCTTCGATATTCGATGACATTTCGCCTCCGTCGACCACTCTGTCTCCAGCTTTCGGCCCGCTATTTATGAAACCGAATAGGGGGTACGGGATCATGCTAGCCTTGCAACCAAACAAACGCTAGGTTTGTTGACAGCGCGAGCCTCTAAAACTCGCATCAAGGGAGTCAAGGATGACCGACAAGACAGTGTCGATCGCCGAGGCCATCGCCGGAATTGAAAGCGGCATGACCATCGGTATTGGCGGGTGGGGATCCCGCCGCAAACCCATGGCGTTGGTGCGCGCACTCGCGCAGTCCGATGTGACCGACCTCACGGTCGTCGCATTCGGTGGACCCGACGTCGGCCTGCTGGCAGCAGCGGGCAAGATCAAGAAGCTCATCTACGGCTTCGTCACGCTGGACTCGATCCCGCTCGACCCGCTGTTCACGCAGGCTCGTGAACGTGGCGCGTTCGAGATCGAAGAGTATGACGAGGGCATGTACGTTGCCGGCCTCCGTGCCGCCAACCAGCGTCTGGACTTCCTGCCTATTCGCGCAGGTCTTGGTTCCGACGTACTGCCCGCCAACCCGCAGCTGAAGCTCGTCGAGTCGCCGTACTCGGACGAGGTTTACGTCGCGATGAAGGCACTGCCGCTCGACGTTGCACTGGTGCACGTCAACCGCGCAGACGCTTGGGGCAACGCCCAGTTCTTGGGACCAGACCCGTACTTCGACGACCTCTACGCGATGGCTGCGAAGCGCACCATCGTGTCGACCGAGAAGATCGTCGAGACGAACGAACTGCTGAACGAAGGCTCGTTCCACACGCTGCTGTTCAGCCGCATGTACACGTCGGCAGTCGTCGAGGCTCCGAACGGTGCGCACTTCACGTCGTGCGAGCCGGACTACAACCGCGACGAGGCTTTCCAGAAGCACTACGTCGCTTCGGCGAAAGACCCGGAGGCCTGGAAGGCGTTCACCGAGCGCTTCCTGTCGACCGATGAGGCCGGCTACCATGCCGCCGTCGCGAAGTTCCACGAGGAGGCACAGGCATGAGCGATGCAACCATTGCTGAGATCTGTGTCGGCGCCGTCGCCGACACGTACCTCGAGTCGGGCGAAGTTCTCGCCCACGCCGTCGGCCTGATTCCGGCGATCGGCGCGCGTCTCGCGAAGCTGACCACCGCTCCCGACATCATCCTCAGCGACGGCGAAGCCTTCTTCATGGCTGAGCCGCCGGCACTCGGCAAGTCGGCCGCCTCGGGTGGCGTCATTGAGGGCTGGGCACCGTTCCGCCGCATCTTTGACATCCTCGCGACCGGCCGCCGCCAGTCGATGATGGGCGCCAGCCAGATCGACGCGTTCGGCAACCAGAACATTTCGCTCATTGGCGACTGGAAGACCCCGAAGCGTCAGCTGATCGGTGTTCGTGGTGCCCCCGGCAACACGGCCAACCACCGCGTCGACTACTGGATCTCGCGCCACTCGGCACGAATCTTCGTCGAAAACGTCGATATGGTTTCGGGCGTTGGTAACGACCGTGCCCGTGCTGTCGGCGACACGCTGCGGTTCCACCACCTGGGTGCGATCATCACCAACCTCTGCGTTTTCGGCTTCGACGCCGACGGCCGCATTATGGTGAAGTCGGTACACCCGGGCGTTGACCCGGCAGAGGTTGAGCGCGAGACCGGTTTCACGGTCGACGCGCAGTCGGCTCCGCTCACGCGGGTGCCGAGCGACGAAGAGCTGCGCTTGATCCGGGAGGTCATTGACCCCCGCGGATTGCGCACTCGCGAGGTCGCGAACTAATCCGCGAGGAGCCCGGCGTGAAGCAGGTTCAGCAGGTGGTTGGTGAGGCTCTCGGCGGTGTGACGACCGCCGGGGCGGAACCAACGAACCGTGGACCACACCGCATCACGGATGAAGCGGTAGCTGAGCGCCGGGTCCAGTTCCTCACGGAACACGCCGTCTTTCTGGCCTTCGGCGAGAGCAGCAATCCAGATGCTCTCAATGCGGTTGGATTCTTCGGTCAAAAACTCAAAACCGGGAACAGTCGACAAGAACGCCGACTCCTGCTGGTACAGCCCGACGGCGTCCGGCTGCTGCTCGATGGTCTCGAAGGCCACCGCGATGAGTCGGTCAAGCTGAACGCGCGGGTCGGTCTCTTCAGTCTCGATTCGCTGCAGCTTCGCCAACAACGTCGCCATGAAGTTACGCAGGATCTCCTGCAGGATCGCTTCCTTCGACGAGAAGTGGTGGTACAGACTGCCCGACAGAATGCCGGCCTCGTCGGCAATGTCGCGGACAGTCGTCGCCGAGTAGCCGCGGCGCGCGATCAAATGCGCGGCAATCGCCATGATTTGGTCGCGTCGCTCCGAACTCTGGTCGTTGCGCACTCGCGTTCCTGCTGGCATTTCTCGTCTCCTACAACTTCACCAAGCGTTTGTTCAACTTCTGTTCTACCACCGAAGTGGCGTAAAGCCTCCGCATACGCTACACAGAAACTTCCAAGAAAGGGCAACGATGTCCCACTTTTTGTCTCGTGCTGACACGATTCCCGCGCTCCTGGCCGAAAAGGCGGCGCTCGGAGATCACCCCGCAATCGTCGATGGCGACGTGCGCATCAGCTACGCAGAGCTCAAGAAAAAGGCTGACGCTGTAGGCCGCGCATTCATTGCGGCTGGCGTCGAGCACGGTGACCGCGTTGCCATTTGGATCCCCAACCGCGCAGAATTCATCCTCGCGATGCTGGGCGCACAGTCAATCGGTGCCGCCGTGGTTCCGCTCAACACGCGCTACACCGGCCACGAGGCCGCCTACATTCTGGGCCGTTCACGCGCCACGGCCATCGTGCTCAACAACGGCTTCCTCGGCAAGAACTATGCCGCCATGCTCCGCGAGGGCGCAGCCGAAGCCGGCACCGATGGTTCCATCGTCGTCGGCATTCCGTCTCTCAAGATCATCGTGAGCATTGACGACGACGCGCACGATGACCAGACGGTCGAATGGAACGACTTCGTCGCGAGCGGAACCACGGTGAGCGACGCAGAATTGCACGCGCGGAGCGGGGCGGTCACCGCCGACGACATGGTCGATATGCTGTTCACATCGGGCACGACGGGCAACCCCAAGGGCGTCATGTGCTCGCACCGTCAGACGACGCAGATCGCCTACTCGTGGGCCCTCGGCGCTGACCTCACGCCGGAAGACCGCTACGGCATCGTCAATCCGATGTTCCACGGCTTCGGCTACAAGGCTGGCCTCACGTCGTCGCTGATCGCTGGTGCGACCGTGTATCCGATTCAGGTTTTCGAACCGGTTGGTCTGATGCAGCTCATCGAGACCGAGCGCATCAGCGTGCTGCCCGGCGTACCGACCATCTTCACGACGCTGATCGACCACCCCGACCGTGAGAAGTTCGACCTGTCGTCGCTGCGTTTTGCGGTGGCTGGCGCGACGGCAGCTCCCGAGACGCTATTCCACGACATGGTCAACAAGCTCGGCTTCGAGCGCGTGGCACAGGCCTACGGCCTCACCGAGTGCCTCGTGGCGACGTTCTCCCGCCGCGGTGAATCGCTCGAGCACACCGCGCAGACAACGGGCCCCGCGGTTTATGGCCTGGAGATTCGCACGATCAACCCGGACGGCACCGACGCCGATCTGAACGCCGACGGCGAGATTCTGATTCGTGGCGGCAGCGTCATGATGGGCTACTTCGAAGACCCCGAAGCAACCGCCAAGGCACTCGACGCCGACGGCTGGCTGCACACCGGCGACATCGGCCAGCTCGACGAGCACGGCTGCCTGAAGATCACCGACCGCATCAAAGACATGTTCATCGTTGGTGGCTTCAACGTCTACCCCGCCGAGGTCGAGAACGTGCTGCGCAAGCACCCCGCGATCAACGAGTCGGCCGTCATCGGCGTCGAAGACGAACGTCTCGGCACCGTCGGCCGCGCCTACATCGCCGTGCTGCAGTCTGCCGAGAAGCCGTCGGTCGAAGAGCTCGAAGCCTTCTGCCGCCAGCGCCTCGCGAACTTCAAGGTGCCGCGTGAATTCGTCTTCGTCGACGACTTCCCCCGCAACGCCACCGGCAAGATCTTGAAGGGCGAACTGCGCGAATCCGCGTCGGCGTAACTCCTTTTCTCGGCTCCGGAACCATCCCCTGCGTCAGCAGGAATGGTTCCGGAGCCTTTTGGTTGACGAGGTGCGCAGGAGCCGAGAGGGTGGAGGCATGGGGAATGCCGACGACCGACGCCGCAAGCATATGAAGACGCTGGAGCTCGGCACCGGGGCGCTGGTTTCAGACCTCATCCCCCGTTCCCACGCGCACCTCCGCATCGGACGGGTGTTCTTTCCGTTCGAGACCAAGACTGGGGAGCTGGTGCCGTGGACGCGGTTCATACCAGCCGACCGCGCCTTTTCGGCGAGCACGACGTGGCACGAGCTGCTCGATTCGGCGGGCCAAGACGCTGCGAACTTCAATGCCGCGAGCGGCCAACTCGATCAGCGAACTGCCGAGGGCCTTCGCCAACTCGTCGGCGACCTCACGATGACGGGCTTGCGCTGGCGCGGGTACGGGCACGAGACCGGAGAGCCCGACTACCTCGCGACGACGTGGAGCAACGCTGAGGAGTGGTACATCTCATTCCGATTCACGGCGGCCGACCTCCAGACCGGCATGCAGGTGCCGGAGTTCGCGTCGGATGACGATGGCCGCCTCGCGTGGGGTGGGTTCTTGTATCCCGACTCGCTCGCCGTCGCAGTCGAACCCGAGCGTCTCGGCGCGCTCTATGGTTCCGGCCTCCTCACGGCAACCGGCGCACGCCCCGACGACACGATGCCCCCCAGCTCTGGAGACTAGCCTCGTCTGCCCAGCGTGTCTCGATGATAACTTTCGCCAAGCAACACTCTGTTCTGCACGACCAAAATCGCTACCTCGGCAAACACGCCGTGAGTATCGGGGTCGCTGGCATCTCGACCGTGCAGAACAGGATGAGCGAGGGTTAGACCTGCTGAGCGGCGGCTCCGGCGCCGAGCCCGACCGGGGTTACGCCCACCGCGAGCCGACCCGCGATGGCCTCGTCAATGGCGTCGAGGGTCCAGTCGCGTCCGGGCACCGTGTACGCAAACGCGGGCGGCGCCATCAGCGCGAGCTGGGTGCCATCCGCGCGCATCACCTGACCATTGAGAGCGGCAGAGCGATCCGACAGCAGGTAAACGGCCGCCGGGGCGATGGCATCGGGTGCACCACCCTTGCCAGCATCGTCGCCGCCCATTTCGTTGCTCATGTCGGTCCATGCGAGCGGCGCGAGCGCGTTCACGCGAACGCCGAGGTTCGCACCCTCCAGCGCCCACCCGTAGGTGAGACCGAGAACGGCCGCCTTCGTCGCGCCGTAAAGAGCGAGACGATCGGAACCAAGGAGGGCTCCCGAGATGATGTTGACGATCGCGCCGCCGCGGCCAGACATGGCACGCATAGCCGCGGTTCCGCAATTGATCACACCGGTCACGTTCGTGTCGATGGTGTTGCGGATCGTCGCCGCGTCTTGCTCGGTCGCCAGCCCCGGGCTCAGCACGCCGGCATTGTTGATCAACCCGTCGACGGTGCCAAACGCGTCGCGGCACAGCTGCACGAGAGCTTCGCCGGTGCCGGCTGCTGACACGCTCGCGCCGTGTGAGACGGCGTAGCCGCCACCGACCGCGATCTCCGAGGCGACGGCAGCCGCGCCAGCAGCATCAACGTCGGCTACGACGACCGCGGCACCCTCACGGGCAGCCGCGATCGCGTAGGCGCGTCCGAGGCCCCGGGCCGCTCCCGTCACGATGACGGCGCGATCTTCGAGGGCTCTGGCCATTAGCTGAGGCGTTCGAGAATCATGGCCATACCCTGGCCACCAGCAACACACATCGTCTCAATAGCGAACTGCTCGTCGCGCTCCTGCAGGGTGTGAATAGCAGTCGTCGTGATGCGAGCGCCGGTCATACCAAACGGGTGGCCGAGAGCGATAGCGCCACCGTTGACGTTGACCTTGTCGGGGTCGATGCCGATGTCATCGATCGACGGCAGCACTTGAGCTGCGAAGGCCTCGTTGAGCTCCATGATGTCCATGTCGCCGATCGACATCTTCGCGTTCGACAGCGCCTGCTGCACAGCACCAACCGGGCCGAGACCCATGATCTCGGCGCTGACCGACGAGACGCCGGTCGATACGATACGAGCCAGCGGCGTGAGGCCGAGCTCCTTCGCGCGCACGTCGCTCATGATGACGAGAGCGGCAGCACCGTCGTTGAGCGGGCAGCAGTTGGCGGCGGTGACGGTGCCGTCAGCACGGAACACCGGCTGCAGGCCCGAAATACCCTCGAGCGTGACACCGGCGCGCGGGCCGTCGTCGGTCGACACGATGGTTCCGTCGTTCAGCGTGACGGGCGTGATGTCCTTCTCCCAGAAACCGCGAAGCTTTGCCGCCTCAGCGCGGTTCTGCGAGCGTACGGCCCACTCGTCCTGCGCCTGGCGCGAGACCGAGCGCAGGCCCGCGACGTTTTCAGCCGTCTCACCCATCGCGATGTAGATGTCGGGGCGCTCGCCGCGCTCGCGCGGATCACTCCACACGAAGCCGGGCGTCTGCGCGTTGGTAGCCGTGCGCTCCATTTCAGCAGCCCATGCCGGGTGCTTGGTGTTCTCCATGCCGTCAGCCTTACCAAGGCCGAAGCGCGAAACCGCTTCGACACCGGCCGAGATGAAGACGTCACCTTCGCCCGCCTTGATGGCGTGGAATGCCATGCGCGACGTCTGTAGCGACGACGAGCAGTAGCGCTGCACGGTCACGCCGGGAACAGTGTCCAGGCCCAACTGCTGCGCCACGATGCGCGCGATGTTGTAGCCCTGCTCACCGGCGGGCTGTGCGTTGCCCATCATGAGGTCGACAACCGTGGTGGGGTCGAGCTCCGGAACTGCGGCAAGAGCCGCGCGCACCATCTGCGACGCGAGGTCGTCGGCGCGCATGTCTTTGAGTGATCCCTTGAACGCGCGGCCAATCGGCGAGCGAACAGCGGAGACGATGACGGCTTCAGGCATCTTCGGCCCTTTCTGCGGGGAACGCATCTGCGTTCGGGGTGTGTGCGAGGAAGGCGGGCCATTCGCCGCCGCCATCGACATTGAGGATGGCACCTGTCGTGTGCGAAGACAGATCAGACGCGAGCATGACGCACGTTGCGCCAAGCTCGAGCGGGTTCGCTAGGCGACCCCGCGGGATAGTGGCGGCGACCCCAGCAAGCTGCTCCGGGGTTCCGTAGTGTCCATCAGCTGACTCGGTGTCAACGAGGCCCGAGCTGATGGCGTTGACGCGAATGCGCGGGGCCCATTCGGCACCGAGCGAACGCGTGAGGTTTTCGAGAGCTGCCTTGGCAGCACCGTAAACGGCGGTGCCGGGGCTCGGACGGCGAGCCGAGATCGACGTGATGTTTACGACGTTGCCCCCGGTCTTCTCCAGGTGCGGGTAGGCGGCGTGGCACGCGTACGAAGCGGAGAAGAAGTTAATCTCCATGATCGCCTTCTGGTAGCGCGGCGAGCCATCTTTGAACGCCGAGAAGGGCGAACCACCCACATTGTTCACGAGCACGTCAAGACGCCCGTGGCGCTCGGCAATGCCATTGATCCATGCGGCCACCTGCTCAGCGTCACGCACATCGACTGCCGTGAAGGCGGCGGAACCAATGGGCGCGTCTGGCGCGGTGCGCGCGCAGTACTCAACCGTCGCGCCTGCTTCAAGAAAGCGTTCAACGATTCCTCGGCCGACACCCTTGCTGCCACCGGTGATGGCAACGACCTTGCCGGTGAAGTCCAATGCGATACTCACGCGTCCTCCTTGCGCATCTTTGCGTCTCTTTCGAGGCTACCAAACAAATGCTAGGTTGTGTTAATGATCGACAACGAAGTCTCCACTCCTCGCAACGTCATCGTTACCGGTGGCGCCCTCGGAATTGGTGGTGGCATCAGCCGCCGATTCGCCGCCGATGGCGACAATGTTCTGCTGGTAGATATTAATAATGATGCCGCCACCGAGACCGCCTCGGCCATCATCTCGGCAGGCGGAACCTGCACGCCGCTGATTGCGGATGTCACGACCCCCGAGGGTGTCGCTGCCGTTGCCGCCCACGTTGATGCGGCGTGGGGCGGCCGGGTTGATGTGCTCGTTAACAACGTCGGCGACTTCCGCCCGGCAAAGGCGGTCTTCGTGAAGTCGACGCCCGAAATGTGGGAGCAGCTGTACCGCGTCAACCTGTGGCATGTGCTCGCGATGACGCACGAGTTCGCACCACGTATGATCGCGCACGGCACCGGAAATATCGTCAATGTCTCGACCGTCGAGGCCTTCCGCGGCATTCCGGGCAACGCCGCCTACTCGGCGTACAAGGCTGGCGTTTCAGCCTTCACCAAGAGTATGGCAATTGAATTGAGCCCCAACGGCATCCGCGTCAATGCGATCGCGCCCGACCTCACCGACACCCCGCAGACATCACGCGAGGCCATGCTCAACGGCCGCGACGCCGAGCTCATCCCGTCATGGATTCCGCTCGGCCGCTTCGGCGAGCCCAGCGACCACGCCGACGTCGTTGCGTTTCTCGCATCGAACGACTCGCGCTTCGTCACGGGCGTCACGATTCCGGTCGACGGCGGCACGCTCGCCGCGAGCGGCTGGCACGGCAAGGCGCGCTCGCGCGGCTGGACCAACATGCCTGACGGCGCGTAGCCAAAAGCGGCCGTACGGAAACCGTACGGCCGCTTTTGCAATAGAACTTACTGAGACTGCACGCCGAAGTACGCGGCCTGCAGGTCTTCGACCGTGATGTCGGCAGCCTTGCCTGAGATCACGTTCTTACCCATGTCAATAACGGCAACCTCGTCGGCGATCGCGACGGAGTCTTGCACAGCCTGCTCGATGAGCAGGATGCCGAGGCCTGTGGCTTTGAGCGAGTGCACGCGGTCCATGACCTCCTTGACGATAACCGGGGCGAGTCCCTGGCTCGGCTCGTCAAGAATCAGCAACTTCGGGTTTGCCATCAGCGCCTGACCGATCGCCAGCATCTGCTGCTGACCACCCGACATGCTGGCAGCCGTGAGCGAGCGCTTCTCACCGAGGATCGGGAAGAACTCGTAGATCTCCTCCACCTTCGGCATCAGCGCGCGCTTCTTCTGCTTGGTCGAGAAGCCGCCGAGCAGCAGGTTCTGCTCAATCGTCAGCTCGTGGAAGACGCGCTTGCCCTCCTGCACGTACGACAGGCCTTCGGCGACGCGCTTGTGCGCCGGCACGTCGGCAATCGACTGGCCAAGGTACGTGACGGAACCGCCCTGCACCTTGTTGAGGCCGGTGATCGCACGCAGGGTGGTCGTCTTACCAGCACCGTTGCGGCCCAGCAGAACCGTGATCTCACCCGCACGAACCGTGAGCGACACATCGCGCACGACCGTGAGGTCGCCGTAGCCGGTCTTCAGGTTCTGGACGTCAAGAAGAACTTCAGACATCGCTTTCTCCACTCGTGACGTCAACCTCCGCTGCGATACCAAGGTATTCCTCCTTGACGCGCGGGTTGTTCTCAATCTCTTCCGAGGTTCCGTGTGCCATGACCTTGCCCTGTGCGAGCACGTAGATCGAGTCGGCCAGGCGCAGCACCAGCTGGAAGTTGTGCTCCACGAGCACGATCGTGAGGCCAGCGTTGCGCAGGCGGCGGATCAAGGCTTCCAGCACCTCGAGTTCGTCCTCGTCGAGACCCGAAGCGGTCTCATCGAGGAGCAGAACGCGGGGGTTGGCGACGAGTGCACGCGCAACTTCGAGGAGGCGACGCTGACCCAGGGGCAGCGCGTCGGCTTCCATGTCACGCTGCTCCGTGAGGCCGACGAGCGCGAGGGCGCGTTCGGTCTCCATGCGGTCACGACCGCGCACCCGACGGAACTTCGGGGTGCGGAAGATGGCACCGGCGATCGACACGCGGTCGGATCCGATGCGGCCAGCTTCAACAGCCTCGAGAACCGTGAGTTTCTCCGGAATGTGCGGCGTCTGGAACGTGCGCGAGACACCGGAGCGAGCCACCTGGAAGGACGACAGGCCAGCGATTTGGTCCTTGTCGAGGCTGATCGAACCCGAATCGGTCTTGTAGAAGCCCGAGATCATGTTCAGCAACGTCGTCTTGCCCGAACCGTTCGGACCAATGATGGCCGTAACCTTGCCGGGCTGAGCGTCAACCGATACGTTCGACAGCGCCTGGTTTCCGCCGAACGCCTTCGAGACGTCGGTGACAACGAGGGGCGCGCCGGTCAGGTATCCGACCTCAACGGTGGCGGCAGACGTCGAGTCCGTCGTCAGCACGCGCTTCGTGGTTCCGGTCTTTTCAGCAGCCCAATTGTCGATCTTCTTTACGAGGCTCGTGCCGAGGCCCGCGAGGCCGCCGGTGAAGACCACACCACCGAAGACCAGGAAGGCACCCGTGATGATGATGTTCCAGCCACCGAGGTTCGACGCCTGGTTCAGGCCGAACTGCAGAACCGCGGCACCGATCGCGGCACCGTAGACGGAAGCAGAACCACCAAAGATGGACGCTGCCAGAACGGTCATGGCGAAGGAGAACGCGAACGCTTCGGGCGAGATGTAGCCGTCGAGGTTAGCGAACAGCACACCGGCAACACCGGCGGGAATAGCGCCGAGGGCGTAAGCCGACAGCTTCATGCTGAAGACCGAGATACCCATAGACGATGCCAGCACGGGGCTGCGCTTGAGCACCTGCAGTGCCAGACCGTTGCGCGAAACGATGATGTTGCGCATCACGGCGAACCACAGGATCGCGACGACGCAGAGCAGAATGTAGTACGTTGCCGGGTCCAGCGGCGCACCGAGGATCGTGGCCGGAACCACCGTCATGCCGTTACGGCCACCGGTGCTTTCCTTGAAGATCGACAGCACGTCGGGAATCAGCAGGATGAGGAAGAACGACGTCATCGCAAGCGACCAGCCGCCGAGGCGGAGGCCCGGGATACCCGAGATCAAACCGATCAGGAGGGCGACAGCGGCACCAGCGAGAAGCTGGAGGAAGATGTCGGTCACGCCAGCCTTGCTCATGAGACCCGCGGTGTAAGCACCACCGGCGTACATGGCGACCTGACCCATTGCGAGCTCACCCGCGTAGCCGAGGCTGAGGTTGAGGCCCGTCACGATGAGTGCGAGCAGGATCGTCAGCTGAACCTGACGGGTAACGGCGTAGCCGAGGCCCATGTACGGCACAAAGATCAGGGTGATGCCGAGAATGAGCGGAACAATGAAGCCCGGAAGGGCGCGGAATTTAAGCCACAGTGCAGCCATGGTCAGACCGTCCTTTCCTTGCGGCGCGTGAACAAGCCGGTCGGCTTGATCATCAGAATGATGACGAGGATCGCGAAGACGGTGAGCGCAGCGAAGTCAGCACCCCAGTAGCGGCCGGCGATAGCTTCCGCGAGGCCGACGATGGCGCCGCCAACGAGCACGCCCCACATCGAACCGAAGCCACCGATGGCGAGAACCACGAAGCCCTTCAGCGCGAGTGATGCGCCGAGCGTTGCCACGGCGTAGGTCTTCGGGCCGACGATGACGCCGAGGAAACCGGCGATGACACCCGTCGCGACAAACGCGAGGAAGGCGAAGCGACGCACGTTGACACCGCGCAGCACGGCAGCCTCGCGGTCTTCACTCATGCCGAGGAGGGCAATACCCACCATGGAGCGCTTCGAGAACTGCGTGAGTCCCACAACGAGCAACACGACAACCACGACAATCGCGATTTCGACGGGCAGAACCGCGCCGCCGGCGATCTCGAGCGGCTTGTTGCCGAGGAAGAACGGAACCGCGTGGGGCTCGCCGCCCCAGATCAACTGAGCGACGCCTTCAATAACGAAGGAGGCACCGAGCGTGGTGACAAGCAGGTTGTGCATGTCTTTAACCGGGCGAACCGCTACGCGCTCTTCGAGCGCAGCAATCAGACCGACGATGATCGCGGCACCAATGCCGACGAGCCACCAGGGAAGGCCCCACACCGCGATGCCCAGGTATGCCAGGAAGGCACCGAACATCATCAGCGTTGCTTGGGCGAAGTTAAAGGTCTTCTGAGAAAGGAAGACGATGTTGTAGCCAATGGCGACGAGTGCGTAGATCGCACCGAGCGCCAGGCCCGAAAAGATAATAGTCATGTGTTGCCGTCTCCGGGAGGGGCGGGAGGGGGCCAAAGAATGGGCCCCAGAGCCTGAGCTCTGGGGCCCGAGGTACTTACTGGAACTGGCCGTTTACGAGCGGGCCGGGCGCGATGAACTTGAACTCAGACGCGTCGGGGTGCGGGCTGTGCTTGTCAGCAGTGAAGCCGTACTTCTTCAGAATGACGGTCTCTGCGCTGGTCAGTACCGAGTCGTCGACAAGCGCCGTTGCAAGCGCTTCAGCGTCGAGCGATCCAGCCTTCTCAGCGGCAGCCTTAACCAGCCACATGGCGTCGAGGTTGTACGCAAGAATCAGCGAGCTCTTGATGTCGCCAGCCTCGACCATAAGCTGGACGCCGTCGTTAACCGCGGTGTCTGCCTTATCGAACTTGGTCGAGTTGAAGACCTGCATCGTCAGGTTCTTCACCTGGTCGGTGCCGAGCACACCGGTCGGCGGCTCCGTCGCGATGAGCGCGGTAGCCGACACCGAGTTGTTGCCCATGATGGGAACATCCCAGCCGATCTTCTCGATACCCTGCAGCACGTAGCCGAGCGGGGCGCCGTAGGCGTCCAAGATCAACACGTCGGGGTTCGATGCCTTCAGCGTCTCGAGCTGAGCCGTCATGTCGAGGGCAGCAACGTCGTAGCCCTGATTGCCGACAACGTTGAATCCGGCTTCGCCGAAGACCTCACTCGAGCTCTTGCCGAACATTTCGCCGTAGGCGCTGGAGCCGTGCAGAATCGCAACGTCTTCGTAGCCCTTGTCTTCCATTGCCGGAACGAATGCTGCGATGTAGTCAGCAGCACCCGGCGACAGGTCAAAGTTGTACGGAGCCTGTGCGGGGTCAGACGACGTAGCGGTGGGGCCGATATTGAAAGAGAGAACCTTGTTCTGCGTCAGAATCGGGATCATCGCGTCAGCGACCGTCGAGGGGCCGGAGTTCATGACGGCAACGGGCTTGTCGCCGCTCGCCAGGAGTTCCTTGAGCTTGGTGACGGCAACGGTCGGGTCACCGGTGTCGTCAATAACTTCGATCTCAACCTGGCGACCGTCGATACCACCAGCAGCGTTAACGCTGGCGACCGATGCCTTGGCTGCCGTGATCGAGGTTGCGGCGTTGTTAGCCAGGATGCCTTCGGCGCTAACACCACCGAAAACGACGACCTTGATCGGCTCGCTCGAGGACGAACCGCCCTCGGTCGGCTTGTTCGTTTCGGGTGAAGTGCTGTTGCCGGAGCAGCCTGCGAACGTGAGCGTCGCGACCGCGAGAGCCGCTACGGATGCGGCGAGTTTTTTGCGGTGCATGTGAGGGGACCTTTCTCGTCATTGAGTGCAGCAAACAAATGCTTGGTTAGTCAATCATACGGCGTTCCGTTAGGCAAGACCAACGAAGCGTTTGCTTGGTTTCTAATGTAGTGCAGTGCTACGTTGCCGTGCATGGACCTCGTCGAACCTTCGCAAGATTTCGCTCAGCTTCCCGGTGTTGCCATCGTGATTGGTGGTTCCGGCGGCATCGGTGCCGCTTGCGTTCGCCGGCTGGCTGCCGGGGGCGCGCGCGTCGTCGCGACGTACCGATCGACCGCGCCGACTGACCTCGGTGATACCAAGCTGGCGCGCCTCGACATCACAGATGCTGCCGCTGCTGCCGATCTTTTCGGGGAGATCGCCGAGCGCCATGGCGGCATCCATACGGTGGTGCATGCGGCGGGTCCGCACGTACCGATGAGGTATCTGTCTACTGTGTCGCCTGCCGAGTTCGCGGCGCAAGTTGACGCGGATCTCGTGGGTTTCTACAACATCGCGCACGCCGCGGTGCCACACCTGCGCGCGAGCAGCGGTTCTCTCACGGTCGTATCGTCGGCGGGTACGAAGCGCTACCCCGTGCGTGACGGCTTGTCGGCTGCGCCGAAGTGCGGGGTCGAGGGCCTCGCCCGCGGCATCGCCGCAGAAGAGGGTAAGTACGGCGTGCGCGTAAACAGCGTCGGACCAGGCATGCTCCACGACGGCATGTCCGCCAAGCTGCAGGCATCGGGTGACCTTGACCAGCGCGCGCTCGACGTCGCCACCGCCAACATTCCGATGCGCCGCTATGGCTACGCGACCGACATCGCCGAGGCTGTCGCATTCCTCGCGTCACCGCGCGCAAACTTCATTTCGGGCCAGAAGCTCGACGTCGACGGCGGCTACGGCATCTAATTTCCGCACACCATCCCGTGGTTCCGCTTCTCAAAAAGTGGAACCACGGGGATTTTCGTTAGCGGACGACAGCGTCGCTGAAGCGGGGCGGGTCTCCAAGCAACGGGCGACGCGACGCCGGCTGGCGGCCGTCGACGTCGGCCACGCCAAGAATCGCGGCCATCTCAGCGGCGACGAGTACACGACCAGTAAAGCGTTCTTTGTCGGCGTGCGCGTCGAGCGCCGCGATGACGCGGCCCGGAAACTCGGGTGACTCCGTCGTCTGATCCGCGCCGCGATACTTTTCGGGCTCGGCGGCGAGCACGCGGCTCGTGCGCTCGGTTCGCAGCAGACCCATCCACAGCGACAGAGCCGTAACGCCGTGCGACTGCAGATCGACCGCGAAGTCGTGGGCCATTTTGTCGACGCCGGCCTTCACCGCGCCGTATGCCGGCCCGTGCATGAAGCAGGTCCCACCGAAGCCCGAAGTGTTCACAACCAGGCCGCGACGCGAGGGGTCGGCGATCATGAGGGGTGCCGCGAGCGCTGTCATGACGTAGGTCGATCGCAGGCCGATGTCGAACATCTGGCCCATGTCGAGCGCCTGCTCCCAAAACGGCAGGGGCTTCGTGAGCCCATCCGGCACGGCGAACACGTTGTTCACGAGCACGTCGACATATCCGTGCTCGGCGCTCACCTGCTCAACGAAAGCGGCGACCGACTCGTCTGAGGCGTGGTCAACCGCGACGCCAATGCCGCGGCCACCGCGGGCCGTGACTTCGGCGGCGGTCTCACCGATGGTCCCGGGCAAATCTCCCGTCGGGCCAGCGGTTGATCGTCCGGTCACATACACCGTCATTCCCGCTTCGCCGAGCGCGAGGGCAATGCCTTTGCCCGCTCCGCGGCTCGCGCCGGTGACGATCGCAACACGCGGCTTTTCAATCATCTCGTGCCCTCTTTCGGTACATGGGATTGTCGGGGCAAGCGCCACACGCTAGCATTCTGACACAAGCAAACGCTTGGTTGAAAGGAGCATCATGGGCGATGCAAACTTCGGATTCTCCGACGACGCACTTCTGATCACCGGCGCTGGCAGCGGAATTGGCCGCGCCACGGCACTTCGCGCCGTCGACATGGGACTGCGCGTCTCGGGTTGGGACCTCAACCCGGCGGGCCTGGCCGAAACCGCAGAACTCGTTGCCGCAGCGGGCGGAACCTTCCACTCGTGGGTTGCGGATGTCTCTGACGACGAGGCGGTCACTGCCGGCATCGCGGCCGCCACCGCAGAGCTCGGCCCGATCCGATACCTGCACAACAATGCGGGCCCCGCTTCCAGCGCGCCCATCCCCTTCGACCAGGCCCTCCTGATTTGTGTCGGCAGCGTGCGCCGCGTTACGGACGCGTGGGCCGCTTCCGGCCCCGGCGAGGGTGCCGCGATGGTGGCGACGTCGTCAGTTGCCGGCAACAAGGTCGGCACCAACTCCGACTGGTACTCCGCCAGCAAGGCCGCCATCATGGGCTACGTTCGCCACCTCACGTCGTACCGTTCGCACGAGTTCCGCAGCAACGCGGTCGCTCCCGGCATGACTGATACCCCGCGCCTCGCGGGGTTCTCAGCGAGTGACGTGGGTCAGCGCGTGCTTGAGCGCATTCCGCTGAACCGCATGGCCACGCCTGACGACATCGCATACGCCACGCTCTTCCTCCTCTCCCCCATGGCGAGCTACATCAACGGCGTCTTCCTGCCGGTTGACGGCGGCTGGACGGTCACGCAGTGACCCTCTCCCCCGTTCTGCACTCACACACGTCGCGCCTCAGCTACGCCGACACCGACCCCGCGGGCATCCTCTACTACGCGGCTTGGTTTCCGCGTATGGAGCGCCTGCAGTCGGAGTTCATGTACCTGCAGGGGCTGCGCCAAGACACCCTGAAAGACACGCACGGCTGGTGGACGGTCTCGCGTGCCACCCAGTGCGAATACCTCGCTGCTGCCGTGCTGTTCGATGAGATTCGCATCGACCTGCGCATTGGCGATATCAGTCGCTCATCGTTCAAGTTTCACCACGAAATGGTGCGCACGAGTGACAACGTCACGGTCGCCCGCTCCTGGATTCATGTTGTGACCGTTTCGCCCGAACAAAAGGCGATCTCGATCCCCGAAGGTCTGCGCGCGCACCTCGACGCGTGGATGCAGTGACGCGCCCGGCAGATCGTCGCGTGCTGTGGGCGATCGCGTCCACCGGACTTGTTTCGTCCCTGCAATTCACCCTCATGGTTCCGGCGCTTCCGTCGATGCCCGAGGCGCTCAACGTCTCGGTCAGCGATGCCTCGTGGGTCGTCACGATCACCCTGCTGACCGGCGCTGTGGTGACACCGATTCTGGCGCGCCTCGCCGATCTACACGGCCGCAAGAAGATGCTGCTGGTCGCGATGATCACGCTCGGAGTCTGTTCGCTCATCGCCGCCGTATGGGCATCGAATTTTTGGCTCGTGATGCTGGGGCGCGCGATGCAGGGATTCGGAACCACGATTGTTCCGATTGGCGTGAGCCTGTTGCGCGGGATTTTGCCGCGCGAGCACGCCGTCATCGGCATCGCGATGCTGAGCGCGACCGTCGGTGTCGGCAGCGGATTCGGTTTGCCACTGGCCGGAGTTTTGCTGCATTTCGGTGGCCTGCCGCTGACCTTCATCGTTTCAGCAATCGGCGCCGTCATCACGAGCGTCATGGTGTGGCGCTGGGTACCTGACCGTCACGAGTCGGCACCCGGATCATTCGACCTCGTCGGTGCCGCCGTTTTGGCGGCCGGTCTCACAGCCATTCTGCTCATCGTGTCGAAGGTCGGCGAATGGGGTATCGCAAGCGTGCCAACCGTGATCGCGGCCATCGTGGTGTGTGTATCGGTTGCGCTGTTCATTCCCCTGCAGTTGCGTTCGCCGTCGCCTGTCATTGACCTCCGGCTCGCAATGCGACCAGCGATGGTGATCGCGAACGCGCTCGCGTTTTTCACCTCCTTCGCGATGTTTAGCAATCACCTGCTGACGATGCAGGAGGCGCTGGCTCCCGCATCAACGGATATCGGACTCGGGCTCCCCGAAATCGCCGCGGGTCTCGTCCTGGTGCCATTCGCCATCGCTATGGTTGCCGGCGCGCAGCCAACGGCGGCGCTCATGCGACGCTTCGGCACCCGCACCGTCTTGATGTTGGGATGTGCGGTGATGACCGTGGCCTTCGCATTCCACGTCATGGTGCACAACGGCCTGATCGCGCTCCTGGTAACCACCCTGATAGCTGGCATCGGAACCACCCTCGTCTTCGGGAGCCTCCCCACCCTGGTGCTTGACGTGGTTCCGATCGAGCAGGCATCATCCGCCAGTGGCCTGAACTCCCTCCTGCGTTCGATCTCCGGTGCCGCCGCGAGCGCCGCCTTCGCGTTCTTGCTGACGACGTTCGGCATCGACCTTCTCCCTGACTTCCTCACCGAAACTGGTCTCATGATCGGGTTCGGAACAATCGCGCTTTTCTGCTTGTTATCGACCGTGCTGACGTGGTTTCTGCCGCGTCGCCAGCAATCCCTGTGAACGAAAGATCATCAATGACTGCTCCTGCTCTGTTCCAGCCCCTCACTCTGCGTGGCGTCACGCTGAAGAACCGCATCGGTGTGAGCCCGATGTGCATGTACTCGTCAGAGGATGGTTTCGCCACCGACTTCCACCTGGTACACTTCGGCCGTTTCGCCCTGGGCGGCGCGGGCCTCGTGATCATGGAAGCGACGGCGGTTGATCCCGCCGGTCGCATCTCCCCGTATGACGCGGGCATCTGGAGCGACGAGCACATCCCGGGCCTGGCACGAGTGGCCTCGTTTGTTGCCGCCAGCGGTGCAGTTCCCGGCATTCAGCTCGGCCACGCTGGTCGCCGCGCCAGCGTGCGCGAACCGTGGTTCGCGGGTGCACCGCTCGGCGACGATGCCGTTGAGCAGGGGTACCCAGAGGGCTCGCCGTGGGTCACGCAGGCGCCCTCGGCCCAACCCGCTGGCCCCGAATTCCCGACGCCCGCCGAAATGACCGCCGATGACGTACGCGGCTCGATCGAAGCGTGGGCCGCTGCCGCTCGCCGTGCGGTCACCGCGGGCTTCCGCTTCATTGAGCTGCACGGCGCGCACGGCTACCTGCTGCACTCCTTCCTCTCTCCGCTCTCCAATTTCCGCACCGACGAGTTTGGTGGTTCCGTCGAGGGGCGTCGCCGCTACCCGCTCGAGGTCGTGCGCGCCATTCGTGCGGCCGTCGATGACGACATCGCCTTGTCGTACCGCGTCTCCAGCGTTGACGGTTTCGAGGGCGGTCTCGACATCGACGACACCGTGGATTTCGCGCGTGACCTCAAGGCTGCCGGTATCGACATCATTGACACGAGCTCGGGCGGCATCACGACCGACCGCTCGATGGACACGCGCGTGCGCCGCGGATACGCATTCCATGCCGACTTCAGCCGTGCTGTGCGCGAAGGCGCTGACATGCCGGCCGCGACCGTCGGACTCATCACCGACCCGCATCAGGCTGAGTCACTGCTGTCGCACGGCGACGCCGACATGGTGCTGCTCGGGCGTGAAATGCTGAACAACCCGAACTGGGCTCACCACGCGCTCGCCGCCCTCGCGGACAGCCATGAAGAGTGGGACATTCGCTATGGTTCCGCCATCGCCCCCCGTGCCGGTACGCTGGCACGCCTGGCGGCATCGGGCGAGACGCCGCTGACGCGCTTCAGCATGTAGTTCATGCAAAACGGCGGGGTGTGAGATCCAACTCACACCCCGCCGTTTCGTATTTGTCGACTATTAGTCCCAGTCTTGCCAGGGGATGATCGTCTTGATCGCGCCAGCAAACAGCACCTGCTGCGTGGGGGCAAGAATGTCAAGCTCGCGCTCGATCTCCTGCAGCTTCGGCGTGACAACGGCGGGGTAGTCTTCGAGGTACACGAGGCGCACGCGCAGCGAACCCTGCTTGCGCTCCGCGGGGCCCGCGAACGGCAGCGTCTTGTGCTGCTGAACGTGGCTGAACGAGAAGGTCCACGCACCGGCAACGCCGTCGACATCGAGCAGCGCGGGAATCAACTCACGGTCTTCACGCGTGTAGGCGGTGTGCGTGTCCATGCCGTGGGGCTCATCGGTGCTCGTGAGCGTGAGGTAAACGCCCTGGTTTGCACGGAAAGGCAGCACGTCAGGGTTCACGAGCGCACGCGGCGCCGCGTAGCCCTTGACCGGCTTGAAGAAGCCCAACAGCGGGCGCTTCACCGCAGGAATCAGAGGACCGCGACCCCACTGGAACGACGCTTCACCGAGTGCATCCCATGCCTCAACGGACTGCTCCACTGGCGGGCGGAACCAGTACATCGCCACGTAGTTGGCGTCGGTGAATTCAGCTTCACCGGTCGTCAGTGAGCGGTATTCGTCGAGGTGGCGCCAGCGCTGACCGGCGGCGACGCCCTCGAGGGCCAAGTTTTCGGGCAGGTGGTCTAGCTGGTGCCACTCGTTGTACGCCCGGTGAAATGACGGATCCGTCAACTGAATGAAGGAGAAGAAGGCAAGCTCTGAGAACATACGCTTAGTCAAGCGCTTGCTTGGTCAGCAAGTCAAGCATCTGTTCCGTCTTGCGGGCTACGTTCCGCGCCCCGGGGTTCCGGTCGCTACGACGGCAGAAATCGAGAAGCGGAACCAGCTGCTCGGGTCGTAAGCCGATGGTTCCGCTTCAGAGATGGTGCTGGTTTTACGAGATCTCGCCGCCCGCGACGGTCTCGGCGAGGGCGTGAACGCGCGGTAAGTGGTGGCTGCCGTAGAAGTCGGCGATCGTGAGGCGCTCGGAGTCGGTTTCGCCGGCCGTGAGCACGGCGACGGCCGCGAGGGCGTGCATCCAGCCGCCGGCGAGCGTGCCGAGCAGCATGAGGTACGGCACACTGACGGCAGCGGCGTCACGCGGTGACGACGCGAAACCGAGTAGCGACTGCGTCGCGGTGCGCGCAGCCTCGATCGCACGCTGCAGGCGAGCAGCGGTGCGAGCGGCAACGGGGTTGTCGAAGCTTTCAAGTGCGGCAACGGACTGCGCCATGTCGTCGAGCAGCTGCTCGACGGTCGCGCCCTGGTTGCGAATCACCTTGCGACCGATGAGGTCGTTCGACTGAATCGCGGTCGTGCCCTCGTAGATCGGCATGATGCGGGCGTCGCGGTAGTGCTGTGCGGCGCCGGTCTCCTCGATGAAGCCCATGCCACCGTGCACCTGAATGCCGTCGCTCGTGACGGTCAGGGCATCTTCCGTTGCCCAGCCCTTCAAAATCGGCACGAAGAACTCAGCCAGCTCGCCGGTTCCGTCGGCCTCGGCACGGTCGAAGAGGTCAGCGACGTACACGCCGAGGGCGCGCATCGCGAAGACGTCGCTGCGCATCGACAGCAGCAGGCGGCGCACGTCGGGGTGCTCAGCAATCGGTGTACCCGCGGGGCGGTCAAGCACCGCACCCTGCAGGCGCTGGTTCGTGTACTGCACGGCACCCTGGTACGCGCGCTCCGAAATACCGGTCGCCTGGAAGCCCATGCCCACACGCGCCGAGTTCATCATGACGAACATGCCGGCGAGGCCGCCGTGCAGGTCACCGACGAGGTAGCCGATCGCGCCGTCGTAGTTAAGCACCGCGGTCGGGCTCGCGTGAATGCCCAGCTTGTGCTCAAGCGAGACGGTGGTCACGCCGTTGCGCTCCCCGAGCGTGCCATCAGCGTTCACGAGGAACTTCGGAACCACGAAGAGCGAGAGTCCGCGGGCGCCCTCGGGCGCATCGGGAGTACGGGCGAGAACGAGGTGCACAATGTTTTCGGCAACCTCGTGGTCTCCCCACGTGATGAAGATCTTGTCGCCCTTGAGCGAGAACGAGCCATCCGCCTGGGGCGTCGCGATCGTGCGAATCGCACCGAGGTCGGTGCCGGCCTCGGGCTCGGTAAGGTTCATGGTTCCGGTCCACTCGCCAGACACGAGCTTCGTGAGGTAGGTCTCGCGAATCTCATCAGAGGCCTTCGCGTCAAGCGCGTGAATCTGTCCCTGCGTCAGCAGCCAGCACAGCGCGAAGGCCGCGTTGGAGGAGTTCCAGATTTCTCCGAGCGCCGCGCGCACGGTGTCGGGCAGGCCATCGCCACCGGCGGAGGCGGGCGCCTCGGCGCTGATCCACCCGGCGTCAACCATTTCGCGGTACGCCTCGGCGTAGCCCGCAGGCAGCTGCACGGTGCCGTCGACGAGCTTGGCGCCCTGGGTGTCACCAATGCGGCTCAGCGGAGCCAGCACGTTGGCGGCAAATTCGCCAGCACCTTCGACGATGTCGGTAGCGTCATCTGCGGTCAGGGCGCCATCAGTCGAACGGGCGATGAGGTCAACACCAAACGCGCTCGTGTAGAGAAAGCGGTAGTCGTCGACGGGGGCGGTGTACTGCGAATCGCGCACGGCATTGTCTCCTTCTGTGGGCAAGCCCTCCGAGTATACGAACCCTCACACGCAAGGCCGACTCGTTAGGAGGAGTCCTACAATCGGCAGCGCGCACCTGGTTCTCCCAGAACGTACAACAGGCAGCCGTCGCACACGCGAGTTGCACATGAGCGTCGGAACCATCGCGAAGCAGATTGGCGAGATTGGCGGCAAGGCTCGCGAGCGCCGTCTCCCACGCTTCCTGGTACATCGTTGCGCGCTCTTCCGAGGTCAGCAGCGGGTTCAATCCGTCGCCAGTAATCTCCTTGATGAGTGCGTTCTCTTCGGGCGTGCGCGCGAGGTTGAAGCCGCCGGTGAGGTACAGGTCGACGGTCGCGGCCGGGCCTGCCTGCGGGGCGAAGCTTGCCGTGACGAGCGATTCGAAGTCGCCGGCCATAAAGCGCGTGTTGCTCTCGGTAACCGGAACCGGGTTCAACTGCGCATCAATGCCCACTTCGGCAAGTGCCATCTGCAGCACGTTGGCGGGGGCCTCGGTGTTGGAACCAACGGGGAAGGTGAGCGCAATGCTCACGCCGCCGAGTTCGTCGACCATCTTCTTGGCCTTCTCCGGGTTGTACTCGTACGGGTACTCCCAGTCTTGAAGCGCCGACCAGTCAGCGGGCAATCCTCGCGTCGCTGTCACCGGAAGCCGCCCAAGACGTTTTACAGCTCCACACCGAGGCAGGACTCCCTGCGTACGACGAAGTTGCCCTGCACGCCGAGTTCCTCACCGCAGAGCCCTATGGCGGCGTGCTTGTTCGCGACGGCAAGCATCACCGTTCGGGTATCAGCACGGCGGCAGCGTCGGTCCTGCTCGACGACGCGCCCGTCGCGGCTATCTCGCTGGCGTGGAAGGGCGAACGCACGTCGCTGAGACGCGGCGCCCAGCTCGTGCGTGTGACCGCTGACACGGTCTCTGCCGACCTCGCCGAGCTGCTCGCGTTCTAGCAGTTTCGAGTCTGCCGGCGCGAGCGAGCACGTCACGAGCGGAGGTAAACGTCGTGGGAGGAGGTGATTATTCGCATAATCACCTCCTCCCACGACAATCGCCTCCTACCGTGTCGTGGTTCCGGAACCACGACACGGCAGGAGGCGATTGTCGTGGGAGGAGGTGATTATTCGCATAATCACCTCCTCCCACGACAATCGCCTCCTGCCGTGTCGTGGTTCCGGAACCACGCGCACAGCCCCAGCAGGTGGTTCCGGGACCACGGGCACAAGCGACCGAGATCAGCCCGACAACGCAAAAACCCCGCCGAAGCGGGGTTTTGCATTTGGCGGAGACGGAGGGATTTGAACCCTCGGTCCCCTTGCGAGGACTCCACCTTAGCAGGGTGGTGCACTAGGCCTGACTATGCGACGTCTCCGTGGCTTCACCGGTGAGGTGAAGGCACTCAGCAATACTAACGGGTTCCGGAGCGTGATTCGAACCAAAGCGGCCGAAAGCGCGATTCCTCGACAAAATTGCGCGCAAATTCTGCGCAATTCCGCGATTATTCGTTGCTGACGGTTCCGTCAGAGCAGACATTTTGCGAAGCGTTGGTGCCCGTGACCGACGGCGGCAGTGCGCCGGGCACCTCAGTGCCCGGGTCTGTCGGCTCCGGCGTCGGCTCGATGATCTCGGTCGGCATTGGCTCGCCGGTTTCGTCGTCGAGGCCATCGCCGTCGCCGTCGTACATCTTCTCGGCTTCGAGCGCCGCGATATCTTCTTCGGTCAGCGAGCCACCGGTTCCGCCGGTCACCGTCAACGACTGGCCCGAGGCGATAGCCGCCCACAGCGCGTCAGCGTCTTCGTAGATCGGAATCACGCGGTTCGGGTCGGCGGGGTCATCCTGCACCGGGTACTGCACAAACACGAAGTCTTGGAACGGCACGTCCTTGACGGCCATCGCGATCTGCATCAGCTTGTACGGGTCTGCCATGCTCGTCGACGGGTCGATCGATTCGACAGCAACCTTCGCGAGGCGCAGCAGCGTGCCGGGGTTCGACAGCACCTGCTCGCTCATCAGCTTCTTGACGAGGTTCGACATGTACTGCTGCTGGTTGGAGATACGACCGAGGTCGGAACCATTACCAACGCCGTGGCGGGTGCGCAAGAACTGCAGGGCCTCAAGACCCGAGATCGTGCGGGGGCCGGCCTTCCAGTCGATGCCGGTGTGGCGGTCATACATATCCGCACCGATGCAGACATCAACGCCACCGATGGCGTTCGTCATCTCGATGACGCCACCCCAGTTGATCGACGCCGCGAACTGAATCGGCTGGCCGGTCAGCTCGCGAACCGTCGCCACGGTGCAAGCGAGGCCACCGAGGCCAAAGGCCGAGTTGATCATGGCCTTTGACTGTTCCCAGGTGGGGTTGCCGTTGGCATCGGTGCACTCGGGGATCGGAACCATGAGGTCACGCGGGAAGGAGATGACCGTCACTTTGCGCGGTGCGGCCGAGATGTTCAGCAGCATCAGCACGTCGCTGCGAACGCCGTCTTCGGCATCAGAGCACCGTTCTTGGAAGAGTTCGGCGTACTCCGGCTCACACACGTCGGTACCGGCCATGAGAATCTGGACGGGGCCGTCGTAGGCAGCGATGTCGGGCGGCGGCGCCTCACCACCGATGTCCACCATGTCGGCGCTCAGCGACGACGTCAGGTCGGTTGCAATGAACGCAGCGACACCAACACCGGCAACGAGCACCGTGGCAACCGCGACGCTCAGAAAGCGAACGATCGCTCCCCAGGCGCTCGGGGATTTCATCGAGCCATGACGAGCAAGGGTGCGGCGGCGGTCGCGCTCCGACCGGGTCGTTTCACTCACTCGATTGTGCTCCTACGCTTTTCAGACTTGCCGCGCAGTATGTGCGGAAGGTGTGGGATTCGAACCCACGAGACATTGCTGCCCACTGGTTTTCAAGACCAGCTCCATCGGCCACTCGGACAACCTTCCCGAACGAGCGCACTCGTTCGCGTGAATGAGTCTAGCCGACTCTCCATTGTGCAAAATGCGCCTGAGCGGCTCCTGATGAATTTATGGCGGCGGGCTGAGTGCCGCGCGCTACCCAATGCGGCCGCAACCGCCCTGATACGCCAGCAAATTTCTACAGCGGCGTCGTGGTTCCGCCAATGTGTCCGTGCCCCGGCTGATCGTTGCGGAATCCCGGCACGCCACGCGCACTTGCCACCTCCGGTGCCATCGTGAGACCAAGCTCCGCCACCGGGGCCGTCTTGGCGCGCAGCGCCACATCGCGCTGGATGATCTGCCGCACCTCCAGAACATCGATGGCCGCCGAAATATCGTTGCGAATCGCCTGTTTCGTCGCGAGCGGCAGGGTGCGCACTTGCTCCTCCAGGTAGCCCACAAAGGTCTGCGGTGCACGCTTGGTCGGCGCACCGAAGAGACCTGCGATCATGAGCCCAAGTGGCAGAATCGCCATGGCCGCGAACGGAATCACCGCCCACACGACGTCTTCAGTCCACCGGCCATCGTCGACACGCGACTAAATCAGCCACGCGGCGACGCCCGACGGAACCGACACGAAAACTGCCAACGCGAGCATGCCGACGATGTGCGCCAGCCGACCCCTGAAGCGGTCGATGAGCTCGATCATCGACACCAACGCACAGCCGACGGTGACCGCGATGGCGAACGGAACCAGCTGCGGGCAGTCATGCGCACGACGCTATCGCATCGCCGCCCGTGGCGGCACGCGGCTTCCCCAGGCGTAGCCGGTCAGCGCGCGGGCTGCAGGCCCCGCAATACTTCGGTCACGCCGCCTTCTTGCACGCGGCGGGTGATGTAGCTCGCGGCGTCCTTCACTTCTTCCGGAGCCTGACCCATCGCCACGGCGGTTCCGCCGTTCTCCTGCGCCCATGCGAACATGCCGAGATCGTTGCGGCCGTCACCGATCACGACGGTGTTGGCGCGATCGTGGCCGAGCCATGCGCACACCAGGTCGAGCCCGGAGCCCTTATCGACGCCCTGCGGGGCGATGTCGAGCCACGCTGTCCAGCCGACGGCGTACGACACCTGGTTGAGGCCAATCGTCGAGACGAGTTCAGCGAAATCCTTTTCGTCGTGCTCGGGCGACACCACAACAATGCGCGACACCGGCTGAGCCTTGAGCTCTTCAAACGTCACCTGGTGGGCGAGGTTGAGGCTCCAGTCGTGCATTTCGTCGGTGTACAGGCGCGTGCCGTCGCCGTGCTCGACCATGTAGTGCGCGTCAGGCAAGTGTTGCTCGAGAATGTCGAGCGCCGGCGACGGATCAAACAGTTCGGTGTGAAAGCGCTCATACTCGCCGTCATCGCCGCGCTTGTAGATCGCGGCACCGTTCGCACACACGGCGTACTCGGGCGCAATGCCGAGCATCGTCATGATGCGACCGGTGGCGGCCCAGCTACGGCCCGTCGCGAGCATGACCTCGTGGCCATCCCTCACCGCTTCGGCCACAGCATCAAGCACGCCGGGGCTCGGCGACTCATCTTCCAGCACCACGGTGCCGTCAACGTCGAGCGCGATCAGCAAGCGCTGACCCGAGGCGTTGTCGGTCACGAAAGCGGCTCCAGCTTTTCCAGGCCACCGAGGTACGGACGAAGGACTTCCGGAACCAGTACCGAGCCGTCTGCCTGCTGGTGCGTCTCGAGAAGCGCAACAATCCAGCGGGTCGTTGCCAAGGTTCCGTTCAGCGTTGCCACCGGCGTCGTCTTGCCGCCGTCGGGGCGGTAGCGAATGTCGAGGCGGCGCGACTGGTAGGTCGTGCAGTTCGAGGTCGACGTGAGCTCACGGAATGCGTCTTGCGTCGGCACCCACGCTTCGATGTCGTACTTGCGGGCGGCAGACGAGCCGAGGTCGCCAGCGGCAACGTCGATCACGCGGTAGGCGAGGCCGAGCGACTGCAGCATTTCTTCCTGCCACTGCACGAGGCGCAAGTGCTCAGCTTCGGCTTCTTCCGGCGTCGTGTAGACGAACATCTCGAGCTTGTTGAACTGGTGCACGCGGATGATGCCGCGGGTGTCTTTACCGTGCGAACCGGCCTCACGGCGGTAGCAGGTTGACCAGCCGGCGTAGCGCATGGGGCCGCCCGACAGGTCAATAATTTCGTCTTTGTGGTAGCCCGCGAGCGCGACCTCGCTCGTGCCGACAAGGTAGAGGTCGTCGTCTTCGAGGTGGTAGATCTCGTCGGCGTGCTCGCCGAGGAATCCGGTGCCCTGCATGATGTCGGGGCGTACCAGCGTGGGCGTGATGAGCGGCACGAAGCCGTACTTGAGTGCCGTGTTGAGCGCGTGGGTCATCAGCGCGATCTCTAGGCGCGCGCCGACGCCCTTCAGGAAGTAGAAGCGAGCGCCCGAAACCTTGGCACCGCGTTCCATGTCGATCGCGCCGAGCATTTCGCCGAGCTCAAGGTGGTCACGTGCTTCAAAGTCGAACGTCGGAACCTCGCCGACGTGACGGAGAACCACGAAGTCTTTCTCGCCACCGGCAGGAACACCGTCGATGACGATGTTCTCAATGCGACGGAAGGCCTTGTCGGCGACCTCTTCGGCGGCACCGGCAGCAGCCTGTGCCTCCTTCACGCCCTCGGCGAGGCCCTTTGCCTGTGCGACGAGCTCGGCCTTCTCCTCCTTGGGAGCAGAAGCAACCTTCTTGCCGAACGCGTTCTGCTCGGCACGCAGCTCTTCGTAGCGACTGATGGCAGCGCGACGAGACTTGTCAGCCTCGATGGCGTCGTCGACCGTGTCGGCCGAGTGGCCGCGAGCGATCTGCGACTGGCGAATGACATCAGGGTTATCACGAAGGAGTGCGGGATCAATCACACAAGAAGTCTATCCGCCCGCCGCTACCCGTATGCTTGCCCCATGTCAGACGCCCAGGCGCCCGGCTCGAAGCGGGCCGCCTTGATCTACAACCCGATCAAGGTTGATTTCTCTGTGCTCTCCGAAGAACTGCTCGAGCAGTCGGCGAAAGCCCGCTGGGCGACGCCGCTTTTCTTGGAGACCACGGTCGAAGATTTGGGCCAGCAGGTCACCGCTGAAGCCCTGGAGCTCGGGGCGACGCACATTCTGGTTGCCGGCGGCGACGGAACCGTGCGTGCCGTCATGGAGGCACTGGCCGACACCGATGTTCCGCTCACGATCATTCCCAGCGGCACCGGCAATCTCCTGGCTCGTAACCTGCACCTTCCCCTTAACCGTCCGCATGAGGCGATTGCCGCGACTTTCGGCGACACGGCGACACCGGTCGATGTTGGCTTTGCCGAGGTTGACCGCCCCGCCGGGCACACCGAGCGCCACGCGTTCGTCGTGATGGCGGGCATGGGGCTCGACGCCGCGATGATTCAAAACACGAGCGCCAAGATGAAGAAGCGGGTGGGCTGGATCGCCTACGTCAGTGGCGCAGCACGTTCGTTGAAAGACGCAAAGCCGTTTAAGGCGACATATCAACTGGCCGGTCACCGCGAGCACACCGGTCGGGTGCACAGCATTCTGTTCGCGAACTGCGGGCAGCTGCCCGGAGGCATTGCGCTCCTCCCCGACGCCTCAATCACCGATGGCCTGCTCGACGTCGCGGTGTTTAAGCCGACGGGTTTCTTCGGCTGGGTTTTCGTGTGGCGCGCGGTGTGGTGGGATCACTCGGTACTCAGCCGCTTCAGCGCCGGCCGCACGCTCGCTAAGCGCCGGGCAGGCAAATCATCACACGTGCACTTTTTGCAGGGACGGTGGCTTGAAGCTGCAACGACGGAACCACAACCGATTGAGCTGGACGGCGATGAGTTTGGTGAGGCGCTGCGGTTGCGCTGCTCCGTGGAACCTGGGGCTGTCACCGTCATGATTCCTGCCGCGCATAAGAACGGCTCGTAGCGTCGCGCGAGAACGAAAAACCGCCGCTCCGATAACTCGGAGCGGCGGTTCTTGCCGTTTCAGAAGGAGCCTGCCAAGACGTTGACCGACGTCTCGGTTCCAGCGTCGACCACGGTGAGGGTCTTCACACCGGCGTCGGCGTGAATCGTCGTGACGCGCGGTGCCAGGTCTGACGTGCAGGGCTGGTTGGCATCGGGCGTCGCGAAGGTCACGACGAGGTTCGAGGCATCGTCGCCGGGCTCGGCCGACTCAACGGAAGGAACGCACGTGGACGATCCGTACGTGCCGAGGCCGATCGTGTTGGGGCCGACATAGCCGGCAGCCGGCGCCATCTCCATCGGGTCGGCAGCAGGTGCCGGAGCCGCCTCCAGGTCAATCGTGGTCGTGTTGTCGTTATAGGCAACACCGAGGGTCACGGGCTTGGTTACGTCAATGCCTTCGGGAATGCCAACGCCGGTGATACGGGGCTGCAGGTCGCGGGTGCAGGGCGTCGAGGCGTCCGGGTCTTTCAGCGTGACCGAGAGCGTGTCGCCCTCGGCGAGCACGGCGTCAACAACCGGCACGCACGTGCTGCTGCCAATCGTGACAATGCCAATCATGGTTCCGGACGATACCCAGCCAGCCGTGACATCGGCTGCGGGAGCCGTAGTCTCTTCGGGTGCTTCAGAAGGTGCCGTCGTTGCTTCGGGCGAGTTCGTCGGTGAGGTTGCTGCCGTGGTCGCGCACCCGCTGACGAGTGCGGCCAGGCCGAGAACAGACGCTGTGAGGATCAATCGAGTGCGCATGTACTGACGGTATCGATAAAAGGGCCGTCGCACCCCATGCCGGGTGCCAGAAAAATCCGCATCGTTCAGCGGTTCTTTTGGGTATTTCCGAGAGAATTCTCGGGGGTTGAGACGATTACTGCAGAGCGGACGTAAGGCGTGCCAGGTTATCCAGAACCGTCGAACGGAGCGGTTGCTTCGCCCACTCTTCGGCAGTGAGTTGGCGACTCAGGCGGCGGTACTCGCTAGCGACCTCATCGAGCTCGCGAATGAACTCCTCACCGCGCACGAGCAACGAGATTTCGAGGTTCAGACCGAAAGAGCGCATGTCCATGTTGCTCGATCCGATCACCGCGACCTCGTCGTCGATCGTAAGGCCCTTGGTGTGCAGAATGTACGGCTTTTGGTACATCCAGATCGTGATACCCGCACGCAACAGCGCCTCGTAGTAGCTGCGCTGTGCGTGATAGACGAGAGCTTGATCGCCTTCTTCCGATACGAAGAGCTCAACATCGACACCGCGCGCGGTGGCGGATGTGATGGCATCGAGCACCGCACCATCGGGTACGAAGTAGGGGCTAATAATGGTGATGCGCTTCTGAGCCGCGTGCAACAGCTCGACGAACATGCGCTTGTTGTTCTCGAACTCGAAGCCAGGGCCGGACGGAACCACCTGGCAATCCAGGTCTCCCGTTGCACTGGGCGCGGCGACTTCTGTCGCGTCGTCGGGCACGGTGTCAGTCTCGGAGTACCAGTCGGAGAGGAATACCGCGAGCACGCTCGTGACAACAGGACCCTCGAGACGAACCATGAGGTCGACCCAGTGCAGGCCGCGCTTGATGTTCTTCGGCAGGTTGTAGGTCGAATCGGTGACGTTTTGTGAGCCGAGGTAGGCCACGAGTCCGTCGACTACAAGCAACTTGCGGTGGTTGCGCAGGTCCGGGCGTTGCGTGTTGCCCTTGAGCGGCTGCACCGGCAACATCAGGTGCCAGTCGGCGCCCATCGCGTCGAGGCGGCGGAGCGTCGCCTTGTAGAACGGCTTCCAGCGGTTGGCCCAGTGGTCAAGCAGCACGCGCACCGTCACGCCGCGAGCGCACGCTTCTTCCATCGCGCGGAAGAAGTTGTCTGTCGCCGCATCCGACTGGAAAATATAAAATTCAACATAGACAAACTTCTCGGCGCGACGAATTTCGTCGGCCATCGCATCCAGGCTCTCCTGGTAGTCGGAGATGAGGTGCGCTTCGTTGTCACCGACCAGCGGTAGAGCGCCCAGTGTCGAGTTCATGCGCACAACCGAGGGGAACCACGGCGGCGGGTTGGGGCGAAGCGTGCCCTGGTCGATTTGAGCCGCGGCCTCGCGGGCATACTCGTTAATGCGCTCCTGTTTGCGGCGGCGGGCACGCGGTAGCCGAGGGTTGCCAATCAGCAGGTACAGAAAGACGCCGATAAACGGAATGAAGTAGATGGCAAGGAGCCATGCCATCGCGGCGGTCGGCCTGCGGTTGCGCGGAACCACGATGATGGCCGTAATACGAATGGCCAGGTCGATGATGAAGAGGACAACGACCCACCACGAGATGTCCATACGCCGCCTTCCACTTACGCCTAAGCGTAGTGGTCAGAAGGGTAAACCCTGGTTAGCTGGCCTTCGGCGGCAATCCGCGCGCCGCGCGCTCTTGTGCTTCGATGTCAGCGTAGGTCGAGCGCTCCTTGCGGTCCATGCGCACAATCGATCGCATGATGAAGAAGAAAACCACGCAGACCACGATGGTCGGCAATATCGACCAGACGACGGCTGACCAGTAGGGATCCATATCCTCAGTCTACCGTCGTTCCCTGAGTGCAATGCTGGGCAAAGGCTCCTCCCCAGGTGACCTTCTCGGGCCTCTTCTCCCCCATCAGCCTGCTTCTTGGTTGCGGCCCCCGCGCGAAGCGCACGCTGGGGCGCATGACAACTACTTTTCGAGCACATTCCGCCGCCGACCTCTTGTCGGCCATTCCGACGATGGCGGGCTACAACCCGGCTGATTCTGTCGTGGTTCTCCCCTTTGCCGGCAGTACGTCGGTCGGACTATTTCGCTTTGATCTGCCGGTGATGCAGCCGCAACAGTTTGCGGCCTCCGCGCTCGGTATCGTGTGCCGGCTGGAGGAGACGACCGGCATGATCGTCGTCATATATGCCGGTAACACGGTGGCGACGCCACTGTCGAACCCGTTTGCGCCGGTGGCCGACGCTCTTCGCGTCACCGCTGACGCGTGCGGCATTGAGCTGGGCGATGTGATCACGGTCGCCCAGAATGGCTGGTTCAGCGAGGCTGACGACGAGGTTCATGCGCACAGCGAGATTGGCGATGGTCCCGACGTCGGTGCGCCGAAGCCCAAGGCGAATCAGTCCAGCGGGACCAGGCTGCCGCGGGTCGATGCGGGTCGCATGCGTGAGATGCGTGCTGAGCTGGCACGTTTGGATGAGGCGTCGGGCGTCGAAGCACCGCGTGAGGTGGCCGAGCGCCTGGTACGCATGAACGACGTGTTTGAAGCGGCTGTTGAGGCGCAGCGCGGCAGCGTCGCGGGTGACGCTCTGCTGCTGTGGTTGCTGAGTCGGCCATCGTTTCGTGACGTGGCGCTCGCACAGTGGTGTTACGACGCCGACACCGCCGAAGAGGTGCTGGAGTTTCAACTCGATTTTCTCGACGGCGAGCCAGAGCCACCGGAGGCACTGTTCTTGATGGGTGAGGGACCGGCACCCGATGCTGACCGATTACGTGCCGCGTTACGTCGTATGCGGCAGCTGGCCGCGTGCGCGTCGGGTCGCGACCGAGCCGCTCCCCTGGCGTGCGCCGCGTGGCTCAGCTGGGCGCTCGGCATGTCAACGCACGCCGCGTCCTACGCGCAGAAGGCGCTGCGCGCGCAACCGAGTTATGGTCTCGCCCAGATTGTCGCGACTCTGTGCGCGAACGGGCATTTGCCGCTGTGGGCCTTCCCCGCTGAGAACCGACGACGGTGAGGAGTGCGGTGTGGGTGAGAGCTCGGGAGCTTGGCCAGAGTGGGCCCAGTGGCATCGGTGGCTAAAAACGACACTGGCGCACCGGCCGAAGCCAGTGCGCCAGTGCGATGAAAGAATCGCTACTTCACGAGGGGGAAGAGAATCGTTTCGCGAATGCCGAGGCCGGTGATGGCCATCAGCAGGCGGTCGATGCCCATGCCCATGCCACCCGTCGGCGGCATGGCGTGCTCGAGAGCGCGCAAGAATTCTTCATCGACGCGCATCGCTTCATCGTCACCGCGGGCGGCAAGCTTGGCCTGCTCGACGAAGCGCTCGCGCTGGATGACGGGGTCGATGAGTTCGGAGTAGCCGGTGGCCAGCTCGAAGCCGCGAACGTAGAGGTCCCACTTCTCGACAACGCCCGGAATGCTGCGGTGCTCACGCACGAGCGGGCTGGTGTCGACGGGGAAGTCCATGACGAACGTGGGGCGCTCGAGGCCGCCCTTCACGAAGTGCTCCCAGAGCTCTTCCACGTACTTGCCGTGGGTCGCGACCTTCTCCGGAACGTCGACGCCCTCCTTGTCGGCGAGAGCCTTGAGGTCTGCGAGCGACGTCTCCGGCGTGATCGTCACGCCAGCGGCAGCCGACAGCGAGTCGTACATCGAGATGCGGTCCCACTGACCACCGAGGTCAAACTCGGTGCCGTCTGCCCAAGTCACCGTTGTCGATCCGGAAACAGCGATCGCTGCTTCCTGAATGAGCTCCTGCGTGAGGTCGGCAATGCCGTTGTAGTCGGTGTACGACTGGTAGGCCTCGAGCATGGCGAACTCGGGGCTGTGCGTGGAGTCAGCTCCCTCGTTGCGGAAGTTGCGGTTGATCTCGAACACGCGGTCCAGGCCACCGACAACGGCACGCTTGAGGTACAGCTCGGGAGCGATGCGCAGGTAGAGGTCGGTGTCGAACGCGTTTGAGTTCGTGATGAACGGACGAGCCGAAGCGCCACCGTGCTGCACCTGGAGCATCGGGGTCTCGATCTCAAGGAAGTCGCGCTTTGCAAACGTGGCGCGCAGCGACGCGTTGGTCTTGGCACGGGCGACAGCGTTGGCACGAGCCTGGTCGCGCACGATCAGGTCAAGGAAGCGGCTACGAACGCGGGTCTCTTCGCTCAGCTCGGAGTACATGTTCGGCAGCGGCAGAATCGCCTTCGATGCGATCTGCCACTCGTTCACCATGATCGACAGTTCACCACGGCGGGAGGAGATGACCTCGCCCGAGACGAAGACGTGGTCGCCGAGGTCAACGAGCTCCTTGTACGCCGCGAGCGATTCTTCGCCGACGTTTGCGAGCGAGATCATGGCCTGAATGCGCGAGCCGTCGCCGGCCTGCAGCGTGGCGAAGCACAGCTTGCCGGTGTTGCGGCTGAAGACGACGCGGCCAGCGACGCCAGCGGTCACGCCGGTAGCGGTGTCAGCCTCAAGCTCGCCGTACTCGGCGCGCAGCGCACCGATCGTCGTGGTGACCGGAACGGTGACGGGGTACGCGCCACCGGCGAGGCTGTCTCGCTGCTCGATCAGCTTCGCGCGCTTTGCCAGACGAACGGCCTTCTGCTCGAAGATGTCTTCTTCGGTGGGTTCGGTGGGCTCAGCGGACTGCTGGTCAGACATGGGATCTCCTCAAAAAGTCAACCCCTAGTCTATCGAGCCGAACCTGTGCGCCCGACCGGTGACCGGCGTGCGTCAGTTGTCGTCGTCGGGGCCGTCAGGAAGCTCGGCCCAGTCGTCACCGAGAAAGTCGTCAAGCTCGGTGACGGCGAGGTCGCGAGGCGTTGCTTCGCTCAGCGCCCGGTCGACCGTGGAGCGAATCAGCGCCGACAGATACCCACCCGGGTTCTCGACGCCAATGCCCCGCAACAGGTCGGATGCCTGATGCACAATGGCGCTCGAGAACGTCGTCGCGGTCTGGATGGCCTCGGCGTATGCGGGGCGATCTGCTTCATCGACAACGATCGGCTCACACCCCATCTCCACCGCGAGCGCCTGCGCAATCGGCAGCACAGGGCCGGGTGCGGTGACTGCGGCCCACGCGGACTGCAACTGTGTCAGGTCAATGCGGGAGCCGGTGAAGCTGATGGCAGGGTGAACGGCGAGCGGAATCGCACCCTTTTCGGCTGCGGGCCGTAGCACCTCAACCCCGTATGCGGCGTCAACGTGCATCACGAGCTGGCCCATTTGCCAGGCGCCCACCTGAGCAAGGCCAGTCACGAGCGCGGGTAACTCGTCGTGAGGCACAGCGAGCACGACGAGTTCGCTGCGCCGGAGAATCTCTTCGGCTTCCAGCAGCGGAACGTGAGGAAGCATCGCGCTGACGCGGTCGTCTTCACTCCCCCGCGTGATTCCGGTGAGGGCGTGGCCAGCGCCCGCGAGTGCGGCGGCGATCACCGGCCCGACGACTCCGGCACCAATAACACCAACGCCGAGTCTGCCTTCGCGGGTCATACCGTCTCCCCCGTCTGCGGAGCCGACGGCGCACTCGAAGCCGCAACTACTGGTTCCGCCTCCGCGCTCGCACCCCAACGGTGGGTGTGGTCTTCGTTTCCGGCGGCAAGAATTCCCACCTCGGCCTGCGCCCACACAGCGAGGAGCGCGTCACGGTCGATGGCCGCCAGGTTTCCGGTGAAGGAGCCCATCACCGTGTGCACCTGCAGGGTGCCAACACTGAGCAGGCGATCGAGCGGGCCCTGCGTCATCGCGACGCTCTGCACGCGCGCGAGCGGGAAGATCGCGAGCGAACGCCAGATCTGGCCGCGGCGCAGCATGATGGCGCGCGGGTGCATCAGGAATCCGTTGCGTCGGAACGACAGCGGACGAATGAACCAGGCGCGCTTCGGCGTCACGGTGAACGGGTCGTTCTTGGGGAGCCGTGCGGCACCGTGCTCAAACGCGTACGCCCAGTCGCTCGCGGCAACATCGGGCATGAGCAACGCGAGAACCTTTTCGACATCGGCGCGCTTACCGACGGGCAGTACCACCTGGAACTGGTCGACCTGCCCCTGGTTGATGTTCTTTCCGCTGAGGCGGATGAGGCGAATGCGGTACCAGCCGAATGGCCGCCACATGAGCGATTGTGTGACGGCGAGAGCGTGCACGCGACCCGGCGGCAGAATCTCGGTGATCGTCGTGGTGAGACCAAACACCACGCGCACACCATCCGGCGTTGGCGCAATCGAGTACCGCAGCGACTTGAATAGTTGGCTGATGTTCACACCCGCGATCGCCAAGAAGGCGGGCACGAGGGAGAACAGAATCCACGGCTGGTCGGTCACGTTAACCATGACGATGATCAACGCGGCCATCGCGATGAGCCCGATGGTGCTGGTGCTGATCAGAGTCGAGGCGATCAGGCGTTCGGTCGGAATCGACACGACGCTCGCGGGCTCACCCACCGGGGTCTCGGCACCGCTGACGAGCCCAGTAACGCCCGCACCAAACGTGTCGAGAATGTGGGCACGCTGTGCGGCCGACGGGTTGCCGGTGCGCTCGGCACGTGCGATCCGGGCGCCCGATGCGAGGCGCAGAATGTCGCTGCGCACCAGTTCTGCGTTGCGCGTCGTGAGGTACTCCAACGGTACGTTCGCGTCGTTACCCGCGCCCACAACTTCAAGCTTGGCGAGACCAATCAGGCGCGCAACAAACGGACGCGTGAGGTTGACACCCTGCACCCGGTCAAGCGGTGCGCGGCGGTGCTTGCGAAACAGAATGCCCTGCGTGACCTCAACGTCGGCTTCGCTAATGCGGAACTTGTGGAACCGCCACGACAGATAAAAGCCACCGATGAACAGCACGAGCGCTCCGGCAATCACGCCGAGCGCGGCAAGCCACAGGTTGTTCGCGAGTACCCAGTCGATGGGGTCACCGTTGAACTCATCCATGTATTCGTTGAGCTCATCGGCCGGGAAGAAGATGCTGACGATGCGCCCCTGCAGGTTGCTGAGGACGATACCGAACAGCACAATCAGCACGATGCCGCCCTGCAACAGCGGCGTCAACGGGTGCAGGCGGTGCCATTCGCCGTCGCTCAGATCGCTCTGCAGAACGGGGCCGGCGGAACCATGGGGTTGCGCGGGTGCGTACGAGCCGGGATGCGCAGGCGCCCCGTCGACGGGGTCGGCGGGGGTCCGCGGCGGGTAGAGGTTGCCGCTCACAGTCCGGTCCGTCGCGTTTCTGCGACGTCGATCAGGGTGTCGCGAAGAACCTCTGCGGCCTCCTGCGTGAGGCCGGGAATCGTGACGCCCGTCGTTGCCGCAGCGGTCACCATCTTGAGCTGTGCGAGGCCGAAGCCACGGTCCATCGGGCCGTGCGAAATGTCGACGAGCTGCATGCGACCGTACGGCACGGCAACAATGCGTTGCCACAGAATGCCCTTGCGAAATACCAGGTCGTCATCGCGCAAGCGGTACCCGATGGCACGCGCCTGACGCGGCGTGATGATCATCGTGACCAGCAGAAGCGCGGTTCCGGCACCGAGTACGATCCAGATCCACACGTTGTTCGGAATGAAGTCCACCAGCATGGCAACCACGACGGCGGCCGGAAGAAGCAGCAGCAGAGCGCTGGCGATGAGCTGCTCCCGCACATACTTCGGCGAAATCTGGTGCCACGTGCCGTCCAGCTCCAGCCGCTTTTCCGAGCGCGCCGTCTTCAACCCTGTGAAGGTTCCGCTATCCAGTACCGGGTGCGGCCCATTCGACGGCACCGCGGCCGGCTGCATGGACTCGACGAGCGGAACCTGCGGCTGAGCGGGTGTGACCTGCGGCTGAGCTGGAGGCAACGGCGGCTGCACCGGAACGACAGGCTCAGAGTTCGGTTGCATGGGGGTCGTCATCATCATCCTTCGGCAGCACGCAAAAACTTTCAGCTACCAGGGCGGCGATAACAAGCAAAACAGCGACGCCAACGGTCACCCCAATAACCGTGACTGAGCCTACCGGGGGTTGCACCGGCCGGGTCAACAGAAAGCCGAGGAGTCCCAGCCCGAACCCAGCCGACACGGCACCGACGAGGCTCGCAGAGCGCGCGAGGGTCACCGTACGGAAGGCCCGAATCGCGTCAACCGAACCGGGCTTCGCGCCCTTCAATTGGCGGCGCACCGGCCACGCGAAGTACAGGCACGCGATCGCCAGCAGTGCCAGGACGATCGGCAACGACCACGCGGGCGTGAACGTCGGCTGGCGCATCCACGTCAGAACCTGGTCGGTGAGGAACCCGGCGACGAGACCTGCGCCGGCAGCAATGGAGAGCGCACGTGCGCCAGTGCGCTTCATGCTTCACCCCGCAGCCCGGCCAGCAGATCAGCGACGCGGCCGTAGCCGACGAGCTCGGCGTCAGCGTCGAGCGTCAGCCACGGTGCGAGAACGAAGTCGCGTTCAGCGGCACGCGGGTGCGGCAACAGCAGGTGCGGATCATCGCTCTGCACGTCACCGTACGCGATGAGGTCGAGGTCGAGCGTGCGATCACCCCAGCGCACAATGCGCTCCCGACCGTGCTCCTTTTCAATGCCGTGCAGGTGCGCGAGCAACATGCTCGGCGCGAGCGTCGTGGTGACGAGCGCGACGGTGTTGAGGTACGAGGGCTTCGAGTCGTCGAGCCCCTCAAGCGTGAGAGCAACGGATTCGATCGGCTCGGCCATCGTCACGTCGGTCGTGAGCGGCAGCTTCGCGAGTGCGTCACGCGCGTCAGCAATGATCTGCGCGCGGTCACCGAGGTTGGATCCGAGTGCGACGACAGCGCGCACCGGTGCGCGGCGGGCGCTGGGTGGCGGCGGCGTGATCGGGCCCGGACGCCTCATGTGGCGTCTGCTTCCGTCGACGGAACCACGGTGCGAGCCGCAGCATCCGTGGCGGCTACAGCACTGGTTCCGCTTGTCTGCTCCCGCTCAACCGTCACTGAAACGTCCGCGAAGGTTTGCTCGATCGGAGCCTGCGGCTTGTGCACCGTGATGCGGCACCACTGCACGCGGGCATCTCGCAGAGTCTCGGTGGCGAGGCGCTCGGCGAGGGTTTCGATGAGGTTGACAGGTTCGCCTGCGACGATCGCGGCGAGCGCATCGGCGAGCTCGCCGTAGTGCACGGTGTCGAGTACATCGTCGGAAGCTGCGGCGACCGCGAGGTCGAGGCGCAGTGTGACGTCGATGACGAACTCCTGGCCGTTCTCGCGCTCAAAATCGAAGACACCGTGGCGGCCGAAAACGCGCAGCCCGGTGAGGGTGATGAGATCAGTCATTCGTGACTCCTTGCCAGGCTGCAGCGACGGCGAGAGCATCGCGGTTGACGGCGACGTTGTGTACGCGCACGGCCCATGCTCCGGCCTGTGCGGCGAGCACCGAGGTGACGGCCGTCGCGACGTCGCGCTGCTCTTCGGTGGCGTCATCGCCGAGCGCAGTTGTGAAGAAGCGCTTGCGTGACGTTCCGATCAGCACGCGGTGGCCGAGGGCGCTGACGTGGTCGAGCTCACGCAGCAGAGTCCAGTTGTGCTCGGCCGTCTTCGCGAAGCCCACGCCGGGGTCAACGACGATGCGCTCGGGGGCGATACCCGCGGCGAGAGCACCGGCGAGTCGCTCGGTGATTTCGGCTGCGACCTCGGCACCGACGTTTGTGTAGTTCGCCAGGGCATACATGTCGCTCGACGGGCCGCGCCAGTGACCGAGCACGTAGTCGGCGCCGCTTTCGGCGGCGGCGGCGTACATGTCGGGGTCAGCCAAGCCACCCGCAACATCATTGATGTATCTGGCCCCGGCGCGTACTGCGGCGGCCGCGGTTGACGCATTCATGGTGTCGATGCTGATGACGGCACCCGCCTCAGCTAGTGCTTCAATTACCGGAATCACGCGCTGCTGCTCGACCTCGACCGGCACGCGCTGTGAACCAGGGCGCGTGGATTCGCCACCGATGTCAAGCACGTGAGCGCCGGCGGCCAGCAGCTCGTAACCGTGCGCCATCGCAGCGTCCACCGAGGCGTAACGCCCACCGTCGGAGAAAGAATCAGGTGTGACGTTGACGATGCCCCACAGCTGGGTCATGCGCCGCGGCCAATCAAAGCGATCAGTTCTGCACGTGCTGCGGGCTCGGCAAGCTCGCCGCGGGCCGCGATCGTCACGGTGCTCGCGTCGACCTGCTTGCCGCCGCGGGCGGTGACGCACTGGTGCTGGGCGTCGAGAATCACGAGGGATCCGCGCGCGTTGAGCTTCGTTGCAATCGTCTCGGCGATCTGCTCCCCCAGGCGCTCCTGCACCTGCGGGCGGGCGGCGAGAATCTCGACGACCTTCGGCAGCGCGCCGAGCCCCACGACATCGTCGCCGGGAAGGTACGCAATGTGCGCCCGCCCGAGGAAGGGCAGCAGGTGATGCTCGCACATCGATCGGAAGTGCACGTCACGCAAAATCACCGCGCCCGACGGCACCGTCTCCGGCGCCGGGCCGTGCGAAACGCTGATCGTGTGCGAGAGTGGTTCGGTTTCATCCATGCCAACGCCGCTGAAAAACTCAGCCCACGTCGTCGCCACCCGCTCCGGGGTTCCGCTCAGCCCTGGACGCTCCGGGTCTTCACCGATCGCAACGATCAGTTCGCGCACGAGCTCCGCAATGCGAGCGCGATCAACGGCCATGTCACTTCTTCGGTTCGTCGGGAAGCTCGGGGCGCGGCGGAACCACGGGGGCGTCTGGCAGCGTCGGCACCGGGGGCGCCTCAACAACCGTAGGCTCCGCGGCAGTCTCTGCTGGTTCCGCTACCTGCTCAGCCGGTGCTTCTGCTTCGGCGAGAGCCTCGGCAACCTCGGTGACGGCCTCAGCGTTCTCGCCATCTTCGTCAACGTGGGTCGGCTCAGCCTCTGCCATTTCGGCGGCAGACTCGACCGGAACCACCTTCGTGGGCACCTCAACCGGCGGCAATGTCGAAACCGGGCGTTCGTCGCTCGAGAGCCACTGTTCACGCACCGGAAGCTTGCGTACGTTTTTGAAGATCTCTTCAAGCTGCAGGTGGTCGAGCGTCTCCTTGTCGAGCAGCTCAGCGGCCAGCAGGTCAAGAATGTCGCGGTTGTCGTTGAGCACCGCGTACGCCTCGTCGTGGGCACGCTCAATGAGTGCGCGCACCTCAACGTCGACGCGCTCGGCGACGCGCTCGGAGTATTCGCGGCCGTGACCCATGTCGCGACCCATGAAGACCTCGCCGCTCGCCGAGCCCAGCTTGACCGGGCCGACCTCGGTGGTCATGCCGTACTCGGTGACCATCTTGCGGGCGATGTTCGTGGCCTTTTCGATGTCGTTTGACGCACCTGTGGTGGGGTCGTGGAAGACGATCTCTTCAGCAACACGGCCACCCATCGCGTAGGTGAGCTGGTCTTGCAGCTCGTTGCGGGTGACGGAGTACTTGTCGTCGACCGGCAACACCATCGTGTAACCGAGGGCCTTACCGCGCGGCAGAATCGTGACCTTCGTGACCGGGTCGGTGAAGTTCATCGCGGCAGCAGCGAGGGCGTGACCACCCTCGTGGTAGGCGGTGATGAGCTTTTCGCGGTCTTTCATAACGCGGCTGCGGCGCTGCGGGCCGGCAATGCCGCGGTCGATCGCCTCGTCGAGAGCGCGGTTGTCGATCAGCTGCGCGTTGGAGCGCGCCGTCAGCAGAGCGGCCTCGTTGAGCACGTTGGCGAGGTCAGCGCCGGTGAAGCCGGGCGTCTTGCGCGCAACGACCTCGAGGTCAACGCTGTCGGCAAGCGGCTTGCCGCGGCCGTGCACCTGAAGAATGCGCAGGCGGCCCTTCAGGTCAGGCGCGTCGACGCCAATCTGACGGTCGAAGCGGCCCGGGCGCAGCAGTGCCGGGTCAAGAATGTCGGGGCGGTTCGTTGCCGCGATGACGATGACGTTCTGCTTCGGGTCGAAGCCGTCCATCTCGACGAGCATCTGGTTGAGCGTCTGCTCGCGCTCGTCGTGACCGCCACCCATACCGGCGCCACGGTGGCGACCGACGGCGTCAATCTCATCGATGAAGATGATGGCCGGCGAGTTCTCCTTCGCCTGTGTGAAGAGGTCACGCACACGGCTGGCACCGACACCGACGAACATTTCGACAAAGTCGGAACCAGAAATCGAGTAGAACGGAACGCCCGCTTCGCCAGCAACGGCGCGTGCAAGGAGCGTCTTACCTGTTCCGGGAGGGCCGTACAGCAGCACGCCCTTCGGAATCTTGGCGCCAACGGCCTGGAACTTGGCCGGGTCTTGCAAGAAGTCTTTAATCTCGTCGAGCTCTTCGATCGCCTCGTCTGCACCGGCGACGTCATCGAACGTGACGGTCGGTGACTCCTTCGAGACGAGCTTCGCGCGCGACTTGCCGAACTGCATGATCTTGCCGCCGCCGCCCTGAGCGCTAGACATCAGGAACCAGAACAGCAGACCCAGCAGCAGGATCGGGATCATGAGCGAGAGCAGGCCATCAAGGAAGCTCGGGCGCGGCACAACGTCGTTGAAGCCGTCCTTCGGGTCGCTGTCGTTGATCGCTGAGATCACGTCGTCAGCACGAGCCGAGTTGTAGTAGAACTGGACGTCTTTCGCGCCCTCGAACTCCTTCGACAGCTTCATGTCAACGCGCTGGTCACCATCGGTCGTGGTGACCTCGACGACGCTGTCGCCCTTGAGCAGCTCGAGACCCTCCTGGGTCGAGATCTGCTTCGGCGCCGCGAGCGACGAGAACAGGCTGAACCCGACAATCAGCGCCAGGCCGATCAACAGCACAACCGTCACCGGGTTCTTGATGAGCTTTTTCACGTTCATGGTGCGGGGCTACGCCCCCGGGCCCTTCTCTCGCGTGCGCGCCAAAAGCGCTGTTGTCCAGGCTATCGCGCGGGCCCTATGCCGCGCCTGATGATTCGCCCAAGGCGTACGCCCGAAACTCGTGCCCTCTTTGCAACGGCACTCATGGTTCCGTCTCCCCGTGGGTGCGGAACCAGCAGATGGTTTAGCTGTAGACGTGCGGTGCGAGCACGGCAACGTCGCGCAGGTTGCGGTAGCGCTCGTCGTAATCGAGGCCGTAGCCGACGACGAAGTCGCTCGGAATGTCGAAGCCAACGTAGCGGCTGTCGATCTCCACCTTCATAGCGTCGGGCTTGCGCAGCAGGGCGAGCACCTCAATCGAGGCAACCCCGCGAGACTCGAAGTTCTCCAGCAGCCAGGCGAGGGTCAGACCCGAGTCAATGATGTCTTCAACGATCAGCACGTGCTTGCCATTGAGGTCAATGTCAAGGTCTTTACGAATCTGTACAACACCGCTCGACTTCGTGCTGGCACCGTACGACGAGACGGCCATCCAGTCCATCGTGACGTGCTTCGGCAGCGCACGCATGAAGTCAGCCATCACCATGACCGCACCCTTCAGCACGCCCACGAGCACAAGCTCTTTACCTTCGTAATCCTTCGCGACCTGCTGGCCCAACTCGGCCAGGCGAGCATAAATCTGCTCTTCAGTCACAAGAACGGTGGTCAGGTCATCTGCAATATCTGCCGCACGCATGAACACAATTCTAGGCACGCGAGAGCGCATGTGCGGAGGCCGCGCTCGTGTGCGCACCCGGTGTCGATTCGTGCAGGCTACTTGTGCGTCGCGCGGTCGTGCGTCACAGTGGCGGTAGGTTGTCGATGAATCTCATGCGTCGACAGCGCAATTTTTGAACGAAGGGGATCCCATGACGGGTCTGAGCGACATTCTCAAGATGCTTCCGATTGACGACATTGCCAAGCAGTTCGGCGTGGACTCGGCGGTCGCTTCCCAGGCAGTGGAAGAAGGATCGGCGACGATTCTGAGCGGTCTGGCGAAGAACGCCCAGACCAGCGAAGGCGCTTCCGCGATCGAAAAGGCACTCGGCAAGCACAGCGGCCAGGGCGACACGGTTGACGTGAAGTCGGTTGACGCGGTTGACGGCGGCAAGATCTTGAACCATATCTTCGGCGACAAGAAGGAGACGGTCGAGAAGGAGCTCACCAAGAGCGACAAGACCGCCGGCATTGACTTCGGTCAGCTACTGCCGATGCTCGCACCGATCATTATGGGCATGCTCTCGAAGAACAAGACGCAGTCGGCTGAGGCTGGCGGCGGCGGTGGCGGCGGCATCATGGACGTCATCGGCGGCCTGCTCGGCGGTGGCGGCAGCAACGCCGGGACCGGTGGCATCGGCGACCTCCTGAGCGGCGTGCTCGGTGGCGGCGACGACAAGAAAGACGGCGGCCCCCTCGGCGGCATCACCGACCTGCTCGGCGGCCTCTTCGGCGGCAAGAAGTAAGACTTCTGCTTGGGGTCATTGAGCCCTGACTTTTGGGTGGCGCATTCTTCGGGGTGCGCCACCTTTTTGCTTGCATTCGCCGTGATTCCGTCGCTTGGCGTTGGCGCTAGGCGCGGGCTGAGATGACGATCTTGCCGGCTTCGCGGCGGGCTTCGCAGCCGGGCAGGTCGATCGGGCCCTGGCCGCGCCAGTCGGTCGCGAAACGCGCAACTTCAAGGGTCTGCACGCGCGTCAAACTGACGTGAAACTCACTCGCCACGACGTACCGAATGATGCGGTTTCGCAGGGCTGCCGGGTTGGCGGCGAGGGCCGATACCGAGATCGCGATGCCAGCTTCGGCGGGCTCGACGATGTCTTCAATGGTCTCGTCGATGATCTCCTGAAACGCGTCGTGGTCTTCGCGGAGCTGCTCTGCCGTACGAGCGAGCGCTTCTGCGATGCCCGGGCCGAGCTCTGTCTCGAGCGTCGGCAGCACCGTCGTGCGAACGCGCACGCGGGCATAGCTGGGGTCAACGTTGTGCGGGTCGTGCCACGGTTCAAGATTCTCGGCCGCGCACGCCGCCTGCGTGGTTTCTCGTGAAACATCGAGCAGTGGGCGCACGCGAAGCCCCGATGACGGCGCCATTCCCATGAGGCTGGCGGCGCCGGAACCACGGGCAAGGCCGAGCAGGACGGTTTCGGCTTGGTCGTCACGAGTGTGACCGAGCAAGATTGCGGTCGCGCCCAGGTCGGCGGCTACCCGCTCAAGCTCGGCGTAGCGCGCTTCGCGTGCCGCGGCCTCCGGGCCGTCTTCGTGGTTCCGCTCCACCGTCGCTGTCACGACAATCGCATCGACAGCCAGCGCGCGGGCCTGTGCGGCGGCGCGTTCGGCGATATCAGCCGAACCGTCTTGCAAGCCGTGATCAACGGTGACGGTCGTGACGCTGACACCAGCCTTCGCCGCTTCGTGCGCTGTCGCCGCCGTGAGCGCGAGCGAATCAGCGCCGCCAGAGAGGGCAACGATGACCCGCTCCCCCGCCCGATCGGCAAGAACGGGGCGCACGGCGCGACGAATTTCAGCAACAGCAGGACTCAACGAAGGCACCTCTCAACGGTACCGTTCGCACGCCTCGCCAGCTGATGGTTTCGCCCGCCATCGGCCCTTTGTGTGACCCCTCCGGACTTTCGGCGGTGGGAGGTCTCAGCTATGGCAAGTAGTCTTATGTGATCCCTTCCACTTCTTTGAGGAGAAAACGCATGGGCGCGTACGACGCCGTTATTGAGATTCCGCGCGGCAGCCGCGTGAAGTACGAGGTTGACCACGGTACCGGTCGCGTGTTCCTGGACCGCGTGTTGTACACGGTTTTTGGTTACCCCACCGACTACGGATTCTTTGAGAACACCCTCGGTGAAGACGGCGACCCGCTCGACGTCATGCTTCTGCTTGACCAGCAGCTGTTCCCGGGTGTCATGGCTTCGGTTCGCCCCGTTGGCGTGCTCAAGATGAGCGACGAGGCTGGCGGCGACGACAAGGTTGTTGCTGTGCTGGCTGGCGACCCGCGTTGGGACCACATCCAGGATGTCAACGACATTCCGGAGTACACGAAGAAGGAAATCTCGCACTTCTTCGAGCACTACAAGGACCTCGAGCCCAACAAGTGGGTCAAGGTTGACGACTGGGCTGACGCTGCTGAGGCAGAGCGCCTGGTGAAGGAAGCTTACGAGCGCTTCGAAGAGCACGAGGGTCAGACCAAGACCCAGGGCTCGGGCGAGGCTCCCTCGACCCTCTAAGGGTTTATGTCAGAACGGCCGTCCTTCGGGGCGGCCGTTCTGCGTTTTGGGAGTTGTGGTTTAGCGCTCGCGCTTAGGCTTCGGCGAGGGCGGCGAGTAGCTGTGCTGCGCGCTCGCGGTCCCAGTCGAGCACCTCTTCGTTGGGGTACGCTTCCATGTTCTCGATGGCCGCTTCGAGCACGAGCTGAGCAGCATCGGGGTCGGTCAACGTGAGCAGCTCGCCGTAGGAGACGGATGCCTGGCATCCGATCATCGACTTGGGGTCGATCTCAATGATCTCGCGGAACAGGGCCTCAGCCTTGTCGTACGCCTTGCGCTCAACAAGCATGTGGGCTCGCTGAAACTTGACCTTTTGCTGGGGTGTTCCGATGTTGGCAGTCACAGCCCTAGTGTCGCAGGTTCCATGCGGATTGCGCACATCGGATTGATGCCTGGATTAGACCCAAATGCCGCGTGCGGCCATGAAGTCGATGGGGTTAATGGTGCTGCCCCAAATGTAGACCTCGAAGTGAACGTGGCAGCCGAACGAGTTTCCGGTGTTGCCCTCAAGCGCGATGAGGTCGCCAGCATTGACCCACTGGCCGTAGTTGACCAGAATTCCGCCTGACTGGATGTGTGCGTACCCGGTGCTCGTACCACCACCGTGGTCGACGCGCACGTAGTTGCCGTAGCCACCGTTGTAGCCGGCGTACGTCACGGTTCCGGATTGTGCGGCGTAAATGCCGGAGCCACAACCAGACGCCAGGTCGACGCCCTGGTGGAAGCTCGACATGCAGTAGCTCGGGCCACACTGCGAATAGCGCGGTCCGTACCCGGAGGTGCGGCTACCGTAGCTCGGGCGAACCCAGCCGCCGGTTCCGGCGGAGCTACCGCCACCGCCACCGCCGCCACCAGCCGCGGGCGGCTGGGGAGTCGTGGCCGGCGGGTTCTTCGCGGCTTCTTCTTCCGCTCGGCGACGCGCCTCTTCGGCAGCCGCAATGCGCGCTGCCTCCTCTGCTGCGAGTCGCTGACGCTCGGCCTCAACGCCAGCTTCGTACTGCGTCGTGACGTTCGTCGTTTCGTCTTGCAGGGCGAGGAGCTGAGCCTGCAGCGTCATCAGGTTTGACTGTTGCGCGGCGAGCGCATCGGCTGCGGCCTGAGCAGCAGCCTGGGCGGTGACCCACGCGTCTTCAGCAATCTTCTGCAGGCGGTCACGTTCGTCGCGAGCGACCTTTGCTTGATCGCTCAACGACTGTGCGGAGTTGGTAGCAAGCACGGCGTCGTCATAGACGGTCTGATTGCGCTCCATCAGCTTGTCCATCTGACCGAGCTGGTTAAGCAGCTGATCGGCGTCGGTGCTGTCTTCAGAGAACAGCAGCTTCAGCGCGGTGTCGTCGCCACCTGAGCGATAGAGCTGGGATGCGACCTGACCAACCTTGGTCTCGGCATCGGTTGCCGCTGCCGCCTCGGCGTCAGCCTGGGTCTGCAGTTCGGTTGCACGGTATTCCTGCATGAGGTATTCCTGCTGCGCCGCGTAGTACGCGTCGCCAGCGGCAACGGACGCAGCCTGCGTCACCTCGACATTTGTCTGCAGGGTTGAAATCAGGGCCTGAATGTTGGCGATCTCGGTCGCCTTCAGAGACTCGTTGTTCTTGGCGTTCTGCACGTCTTCCCACGTGGGGTAGCCGGCAGCGACGTTGGCCGCATCGGCAGAAGGCGCAGCGAAGCCGGAGAGCCCGGTCGCGAGAAGTGCAGCGACGGCAAGAGTGGAGAAAAGTGCGCGACGAGCGACGACACCAACGCGGCGCGAACGACGCTTTTTCACGGTTCCGCTCTCTTCTGTTTCGTCATCAGTATGTGTCATCGGCACAAGAAACTCCCTTGACTGCGGGCCAGTCACCTCATCCACACTAACAACACCAGTCACATTTGTAACGGGGGTACTTTGCATTGTGGTGCGGACGACGACGGAACCAGCGTGTCGCTCTGCAGATCAGTGTGAAACTTTTTGCATTTGACTAATTGGCTGTTGATCAGGAATTTTCAACCATATTCCGAGCGCGCCACGCGCGAGATGCACGCTCGAATTGGTTTTGGGGCAAAAATCCCCTTATGCTTGGGTGTCGGCAAGGAGCAACTACCTCGGTAGCCTGCCACTCCGGCCCCATCGTTTAGTGGCCTAGGACGCTGCCCTTTCACGGCAGTAGCACGGGTTCGAATCCCGTTGGGGTCACACTACAACTTAATATCTCATGGCCCTGTAGCGCAGTTGGTTAGCGTGCCGCCCTGTCACGGCGGAGGTCGCGGGTTCAAGTCCCGTCAGGGTCGCTCTGAAGCGACGGGCCCTTTCATAGAGAGGGCCTTTCGCATATCAGATCACGACACTTGTGCCGTGAGGCTCTGTAGCTCAGTTGGTAGAGCGTTCGACTGAAAATCGAAAGGTCACCGGATCGATGCCGGTCGGAGCCACAAGAACCATCATTACAATGGTTCCAGAAACCCTCGTCTAGCTTCTACATGACGGGGGTTTTGCTTTACCCTCCCGCGGTTGAACTCCTCCCGCGAGCGCTTCCCCGTATCCCGCCGGGCGGTTGAGCCCGTCCCGGCAGACGCCCCGCGGTTGAGCGCGTTCCGCTCCCCCGGCCGGCACTTCCCGCTGCGTCAACGACCGTTACGCACGACTCAAAACGGTACGCACGCAGAAAATGCCTCATCAGTCACTCTGGTCACTCCAGCCACCCCCCGTCGTGCATAACGGTTGTTGGCGGGTTGCTCGTGACCGTTCTGCAGGATCGAGAACGATCTGCAGGAAAAACAAGCCCCATATCACGGGTTTCGGCGACCAAATCATGCAGAACGGTCACGCGGGCGGTCGCCGGGCTGTGAACTCGTTGCAGAGCGGAACCAGGGTGCGGTCGGCAGGGCGGAACCAGGGTGAGGTCGTCGAAGCGGAACCAGGGTGCGGTTGCCGAGGCGGGGTGCCGCCGGCGGTGGGACTAGATGCGGGGCGGTTGCACGAGGTTGGCTTGCGACGGGTCAGCCACAGGGGCACGGGCGGGGCCGGCGCCGTAGGCCTCGGCGGAGCGCACGAAGACCAGGAGCCAGGCGAAGAGCAGGCCAGCGGCAATCAGTTCCATGCCGGTGAGGTTGTAGTACCCGATCGGCACCCACAACAGCACCGAGACAATGATGCCGATCACCACGACAGTCGTGAAGGCGATCAGGTCTTTCGGAAGATCCGGGATGTACCGCAGCGCATAAAACGCGAAGATGCCAAACAGCACGACCATGCCCGACGCCGACCCCACGTGAATCACAAAACTCACCGCGTCAGGCACGAATCCCACCATCGCCATGCACAGACCGATCGCCACGAACAACCCGGCGAGAACGCGCGGGCGACGCCCCGGTTCTTCGCCCCGATGACGCAATCCGCTCGCGAACGCCTGCCCGACGTATCCCGCGAGCACCGTGATGACGAAGCCCGTGATGATCAGGGCGAGGTTGAAGCGGTACCCGGTGACGCCGCTCGTGTTGCCGAGCTGGGAGAAGTGTAGCTGCCACCACGACTCGTCTGACGACCCCACCATGCTCGCGATGGTTCCGGTGAAGAGTACCGAGATCGCGAGCGATGCAATCGACGATCCCGACACCTGTGCCCCCGCAAGTGACGCAACATAGGCCAGTGATGCTGCGGCGAAGCCGACGAGAACCGCCCCGCCGATCGGGTCGACTTCCAGGCCGCGGAAGCCCATCTGGAACACGGCGGCTACCGCCATAACGACGAGATAGTTGAACATCGCCGTGGCGAGGGTCAGCGCGATCAGGTCGATGATGCGCTTCGCGAGCGGAACCTCGTGGCGCCATGCGAGCGACGGCTGGCTGGACCCACCGCCGGAGAGCAGGTACGCACCCGCGAAGGCGACACCGCTCAAGCCGCCAGCGATCCACCCGGCCATTGACCCGAGAGAATCTGTGCCACCGAGTGGCAGATACCGCCCGCCGGCAAAGAACAGTGCCAGGATTGCGCCGACGATGAAGGCGGCAACGGCGAAGCTGGTCGCCCGAACTTCGCGCAGCGTTGATGACTTGCTCTGATTGGCCTCCACAAAAGGGATCATCTCACCTCGTACCCCCGCGCGCCGGAATTGCGCGCCCTACTTGTCGCCACTCCATTCCGGGCGGCCCTCTCCTATCGGGTATCGCCCGCGCCCTGGGCCGAGTACATCCATGACACGCGTAAAGACCCGCCCGCGGTCTGACGAGATCTCAACGTTCGCCCCGCTCATCAGCCCGGCTACGCAGATCGCTTCCATGGCCCGCACGACGTGCACAGGCGGAACCATCGTGTCGATGGGAATGCGGATGCCGCCATGCGTGCCAATCACCTCGAAGAGCGCACGAAGATCGCGCGGTGCCGCGTCGCGGAGAGATCTGACGCCCCGCACCGAAAGCGCGAACTCCGCTTGCATGACACCCGCATACTGTTCGACGCCAACGGCAAAGGCACGGTAGGCCGGCTGCACTTCGTTGCGCGCGTCGACACCGATTCCGCCGCCCACCACCGACCACGGCACGGTGACGTGCCCGGCCACACGCAGCCCCTCCGCTGAAACGACGAGGTACTCCGCTGTCGACGCGCGCGCAATGCGCATACGCCGGTGCGTCAGATAGAACCGCACGAAGATGAAGCTGAACGCGACCGCCAACAGCCCGCATATCCACGCATACGCCGGGGCAACGAACCCGGTCGTAAGAATCACGACGGTCAACGTCATCCACGCCGCAATAACCACAGCACAGCCGACCATCACGACAACGGACCCGCGCAATCGACGAAGCGCCGCAGCACGATCGAACGGAACCACCCACGACTGCCCCGATGCAAAGAGCTCACGCCACGCGCTGGCGCCGGGATCACTCGGGTGCGGAACCACGGCTTCCGTCACGACGTCTCGCCCCAGGGAGCGCGGGCCCGTTCAACGGTCACGCGACACGCGGGCGCCTGTGCCACATTCGCCCCCCCTTGTCGTGCCCAGCGTAGGGCCGGCAACGTCTACGCCTCGGGCAAGAGGGCGCTGACGCGCTCGAACGAAAAGAAGTCGGGTTGCGTCTTCATGAACACCTCTCCCAAAGCGTCGGAGCCGCGCTCGGCCGCGAAGGCCGCCTCGTCGTCAGTGATGGGCACGAGCTGCAACCACGTGATGTACGCGTCATCCCCCTCAATACTTTCGAACTCGTTCGCCCACACGAATGGCGGCACCGAAAAGAGATGAGGGGTCGTGGTTGCCGGGTGAATCGGCGACACGACATCGCGATAGATCGTGCCCGGGCCGACGCGCACGTCTGCACCCAGCGCGAACGCGCAGGCCGATACGGAGACGGCAAAGTTCTCGAGACGGGCATCAACTGCGGCGACAAACTCCACTCGGATCGGCAGGTCGTCTTGTCGGCGTACCGGAGTTTCAAAGGTGCTCGCGCCGATCGTTGCCCAGGTTGTGATACCCCGCTGTGGGCAGTCGGGCACGGCGAGAATTCCGACGCTTCGCGACTCATCGCGCGTCGAATACTTCATTGGTGGCTCCGTCGGCTCTGCGCCAACGGCCGTAAGAATCCGGTCGAGAACCTCAAACTGATCAATCATGTGCCGCCCCTTACGTCACGTAGTAACAACGTCGTCCCTCAGCCAGTCTTGACCGCGCTTCGGACATTCTCACGGGCGCGCTCCGATTCGCACGGTTCTCCCAGGCTCTCCGTTTGACTTTCGGCATACCCCCCGGGGTACCCTAGATATACCCCCAGGGGTACCCATCAATCTTTAAAGGAGCCCTCCCTCATGTGCCGTGCCGTAACCTGCAAGACCTGCTCAAAGACGACTTGGGCTGGTTGCGGCCAGCACGTTTCGATGGTGAAGGCCGGCGTTCCGTCGTCGCAGTGGTGCAACGGCAAGCACACCGCCGCCGAAATCGCTGCCGCCAAGTCCGAAAAGGGCGGCTTCTTCCAGCGCCTCTTCTCGCGCTAAGTCGGGGCCAGAGATATGCGTCGCGCAATCACCCTGATCGTCGCCAGCCTTGCCCTGACCCTCGGCCTCACCGCGTGCGCACCCGCCGCGTCTGCGCCTGTTGATGTCGGTGCCAACACCATCATTCTCGACGTCCGCACGGCCTCCGAGTTCGCTGCGGGCCACCTCGATGGCGCCAACCTGCTCGACATGAACGCGGGCGAGGTCGCGGCGGCGATCCCCTCGCTCGACCCCGACGCCGAGTATGTCGTGTACTGCAAGTCGGGCAACCGCGCGGGCCAAGCCGTCAAGCTCATGCAAGATGCTGGTTTCAGCAACGTGACCAACCTTGGCTCCCTCAGCCAGGCTGCTGGCGCGACCGGAATCGCCGTCGTCAAGTAGCCCCATCACCCCCTCTATCGGCCCACCGCCCCCGCGGTGGGCCGATTTTTCGCCTCGATGTCTGAGGCAGAAGGTATGGTCAAAGACAAGACCAGGGGGTTTGTTATGACCGATCAGCCGTACACGCTCGTTTCGTCAAGCCGCGAGGCTCTCCTCGCCGAGCCGGTCGCATCGAACGATCGTCCGCAAATGAAGCGCATCTTCCAGGGCCCGGGCACCACGATCGTTCGCTTAACGCTCGCCGAGGGCCAGGTCATGCGCGAGCACTCCACGAACTCGCCGCTGACGGTACAGGTTCTCGAGGGGCTCATCAAGTTCCGCATCGCCGACGATGAGGTCACGATGCCCGCTGGCGCCATCATCCACGTTGCTGCGGGCGTCAAACATGAGCTCGAAGCCGTCACCGAATCGCACATGACGCTGCTCCTCGTAACGGCGCTATAAGCCCATCTGCTAAACTGAGGAGTTCACGCGGGCTCGCACCCGCCCCTGACTCCACGACGCATCAGCCAATGGCGGCCCCGCGTCACTTCATGTTCCGGTTCCGGAACCATTGATTTAGCGTGCGCATTGGCGCGCGTAAGAAGGTTGTAAATTTTGTCTGCTGTTAGCGGCATCGATGCCGCACACCACTCTTTGCGTTGGCTTCAAGCCGACGATGACGTCTACGTGGCTACCCACGAAGGCGAGTACGCCGGGTTCATCGCCGTCGCTCCCGCCGCGGGATATTTTGCCCACGGCGCCCGTGGCGAACGCCTCGGACGCTTCCGTACGCGTGCCCTCGCACAGGATGCTGTGCAGCACGCGCGCAAAAAAACTCGGCCAGCTTTGCGTGCAAAAGCCCGCAAAATGGTGAGAGGATGATAGCGACCGCACAAGCGGTCGGCATAACAAAGGAAAGACACGATGGCCACTGGCACCGTGAAATGGTTCAACGGCGAAAAAGGCTACGGCTTCATCGCTCCCGATGACGGATCCGCAGACCTCTTTGCGCACTACAGCGCAATCGCCGGTTCAGGCTTCAAGGAGCTGCGCGAAGGACAGAAGGTCGAATTCGACGCTGAGCAAGGCCCCAAGGGCATGCAGGCTGCGAACATCGTCGCGCTGTAATCCGTAAAACGAAGAACGCTCCGTCAGGCTCAGCCGACGGGGCGTTCTTTTGTTGTCTCGGCGTCAGGCCGTGACGCCGTACTCCTCTTGCATCCACGCCCACAGCTCAGCGCTGCAGCGGGCAACTACTTCGTCCCACAGCTCGGTGGCACCGTCTTCAGCCTTGTCTGACACCACGCGAACGATGCGCAACGGCACACCGTATTCCTGCGCCACCCACGCGAACGCGTAGGACTCCATGTCGATGAGCGACGCCCCCAGGGCCCGCACCGTCGCGACAACCTCGGCGTCATCAACGAAGCTGTCACCGGTCGCGATAGTCAGGCCCTCGCGCCCCAGCTCCACTACGGCGGGAAGCGTCACGTGCTCCCCCACGACACCCTCAAGGTTCTGAACGTCGTGCTGGAGTGCACGCGAAATGTCGTGCACGCCAGCCATCAGCGACTCGTCAACGCACCCCGCGGTTCCGACGACCAGAATCTCGTCGTACGTGCCACGCTCGAGTGCCTGCGTCAGCCGAACGGCAGCGCGCAGCTTGCCGATTCCGGTGACCAGAATCTCGTAGCCGTCAATGTGAGACGGAAACGCCTCCAGCTCGGCTTCGGCGGCAGCAACGAGTAGCTTCATGGGTCCTCCTGGGGTTCAGATACAACGCTAAGCGGTGGGCGCCGGTGTTCGCCAATCGGTGCGAATAGGCGGTTCTCGGTGGAGGCCGTACTCTGGTGCCATGGCACTCACAGATGACGCCATTGCCAAGATCAAGGCGAAAATCGTTTCCGGTGTGTGGGGTCCCGGAGACCGGTTGCCGCCGGAGCACGAACTTGGCGAGCAATTGGGCATCTCTCGAAACTCGCTCCGCGAAGCCGTGAAGGCGCTCGCGTTTCTCGGCGTTCTCGATGTGCGGCACGGCGGGGGCACCTACATCACGAGCCTCGAACCCGACATTCTGCTGACATCGCTCGCGTTTGTGACCGATATGCACGACGACCGCGCGCTGCGCGAGATGTTTCACATTCGTCGCGTGCTCGAGAGCCACGCCGCGGCCGAGGCAGCACGCACGGCGACGCCGGAAGAAATTCAGGCGCTCCGCGACGAGCTTAAGCCTGGCCATGAGCTCACCGATGCCGCGGCCTATCTCGCTCACGGATCCCAGTTTCACCGCGTCCTGTGCGACATTTCTGGCAACCGGTACCTCACGGCCCTCGTCACGAGTTTGATCGCGCGCCCGCTATTTGACCGGGCAACGGCGGAACCATTGGGTGCAGCAACGGTAGAGCGCACGGTGTGCGAGCACGCGGCGATCGTCGACGCGATCGCCAGCGGCGACGCCGTACTCGCCGCGACGCTCATGGAACAGCACGTCGACGAGATCGACTACTGGGTGCGCGACGGTGAAGAAGACCCCGTCGCGAGCCGATAGCGCCGGCTCTCGTTAGGCGAACTGCACGGCGCGCTGTAGCCGAGTCCGCACGTCGAAGATCTCGTTGCCACCGATGTCAGGCACGCCCGTCACTCCGCGGCGCAGCATCGTGGTGAGCGTCTGCGGCGACACCACGGCGACCGGCAACGACTTCACGCGGCCGAGCTCAGTAATCGTCTCGGGCAGGTCGTCATCGGGCAGCACCAGCATCGCGCCACCAAACTTCACGCCGGCAACACGACCGAGCGTGCGCGCAGCACCAACGAGCGTCGCGATTGGTGATGACGGCACGCCGTCACCAATAACCTCTGAGCGCTTAAACCGCACGGAGGTTCCGTAGTCTTCTGACGCCACGGCGTACAGGCCGCTCGGGCCCAGCACGATGTGGTCGATGATGAGCGGGTGGCCGCTGCGCGTCGGCACGGCGACCTCGTGCCACAGCGTGTAACCCATGCCAAGCTCACTCAGCACGCGCGCCGTCGTTTCTTCGGCGAGTGCATCAGCAAGAATCTGTTTGAGTTCACGCGGCGCGGAGCGCACGAGCGCCGGGTCATACGGGTCAGTCAGCTGCACACCGCGGCCGGCAAATTCGCGGATGCCGGCGAGATACCGCTCGCGGTTGCGACCACCCGGGTGCCCGTAGCTGCGGGGCCCCGGGCGCGTCGTCGACGGCGCGGCTGGAGCCCGAAAACCGGAGTACTCCGGAACCTGCGGCGCCGTGGTTCCAAAGCCGTGGCCGCGGTCGTAGGCGGCACGTGCCTGCGCGGTCCCCACGAGTTCCCACGCGCGTTGCACCAGCACGAACTGCGCGGCATCGCCCCCGGTGTCGGGGTGTGTTTGGCGCAGCCGCAATCGGTAGGCGCGGCGCAACTCGTCTTGCGTCGCGGTGACGGCAACCTGCAAAACGTCGTAGGCCGAAGCCGACAGCGGACTATCGAACACCGCGCTCAGTTCCAGAGGGGTGTTGCGGCGCGGTGCGCGACGGCGCGGGCACCGAAGTCGGCCGGAACCTCGGCGATCGTTGCCGGGGAGAACTGCGGGTTGCGGTCTTTGTCGACGAGCTGAGCGCGAATGCCCTCGACCATGTCGGTGGATTCGGCCCACAGAAAGTCGGAGAGGTTGAACTCCTGCGCGAGCACGGCGCGCACGCCGTCGAGGTTACGAGCCTCGCGTACCGAGGCGAGGGTGACGGCGAGCGACGTCGGCGACATTTCGCTCAGCAGCTGGCGGGCAGCCGCGGCCGCTTCACCAACCTCAGCGTCACCGCTCAGCTCGTCGAGGCGTGCCGCGATCTCGGCGACGGTGTCACGACCGAAGGCGTCATCAACCCAACCCTGCGCAGCAACCAGCGCCGATGGTTCCGGCGTCTCATCAAACAGCAGGATGAGCTCGGTCACCGTGCTCGGGTCAGCGCGGGTCTCAAGAGCCTCGACGAGCGACGTGATGCGCTCGAACGGCACGAAATAGTCGGCGAAGCCGGCAGCGATCGCATCGGCGGCGTTCATTGTCGCGCCGGTGAGACCGAGGTATTCACCGAGGTGGCCCGGCGCCTGCGCGAGCAGCCACGTGCCGCCGACGTCGGGCGTGAAGCCGATACGGGTCTCCGGCATGGCGAGCTTCGAGGTTTCGGTGACGATGCGGTGCGACGCGTGGCCGGCGATGCCGATACCGCCACCCATCGTGATGCCGTCGGCAATCGCCACAATCGGCTTCGAGTACTCAGCGATGAGGTCGTTCATGACGTACTCGGCGCGGAAGAACTCGGCCGCCTCGGTGAGCTTGCCCGCAATAATCGCTTCGCGCAGCGCGCGCACGTCGCCGCCGGCGCACAAGCCGCGCGGGTCAGCCGAGTCAATGACGACCGTCTCCACGTCGGTGTCGTCACGCCACTCGTTGAGGGCACGCGTAATCGCGAGGATCATGTCGAGCGACAGAGCATTGAGCGCGCGAGAACGATTGAGCGTAATTCGCCCGAGTCCGCCGCGCGCAGACACCAGAACGTGCTCGTCAGTGAGGTTCGTATCGGTCACGAGTCCCAGGCTACCTCTCAAAGATGGAGAGATTTCTGGTGCCAAAGAGACAAACGGGGGCAATTTCCGAGAGGATAGACAGAACAACCCCGGATAGAGAGGCCCACGCATGTCTGATGGCCAGGTGCTGGAATTCTCTGGCGTCACGAAGCAGTACGGAAAAGTCACTGCGGTATCCGATTTTTCGGCTCGCGTTGAGCCTGGTCGCATCACCGGCTTTCTCGGACCAAACGGCGCCGGAAAGACCACGACCCTCCGTATTCTTTTGGGGCTCGTAAACGCCACCAGCGGCACCGCGACCATTGGTGGTTCCGCGTACCGCGATCTGAAGAACCCGCTGCAGACCATCGGTGGCGCTCTCGAGGCGAACACTTTTCACCCCGGCCGCACGGCAGCGAATCACCTCAAGGTGTACGCGGTCGCCGGCCGCGTGGCGCTCAGCCGCATTGATGAGGTGCTCGGCCAGGTGGGTCTCGCCGATGCCGCCGGGCGCAAGGTGGGTGGCTTCTCGCTGGGCATGCGCCAGCGTCTGACCCTCGCGACCGCCCTCCTCGGTGACCCGGGCGTTCTGGTGCTCGATGAGCCGTCCAACGGCCTCGACCCGGAGGGCATCAAGTGGATGCGATCCTTCCTCCGCGACCGCGCACGCGAGGGACGAACCGTATTCGTCTCCAGCCACATGCTCAGCGAAGTGCAGCAGATGGCCGACTCGATCATCATCATCGCCCAGGGAAGAAAGGTCTTCGACGGCGACTTCGGCGACCTCATCTCGATCGACGCGACCGACACGGTTGTCGTTGACTCTCCCGATCGTGGTTCGCTCGCTCGCGCCCTGCGCGAGGCGGGCCTGCACGCCGACGTGCTGCGCTCCGGCCTCACGGTGCGCGGCGCGACGACCGCGGAAATCGGCACGGCGGCCGCTGCGGCTGGCGTCACGCTGTCGGCTCTCGGCAAGCGCGGCCCCTCGATTGAAGAGATCTTTCTCGATCTCGTCAGTGGCGCCCGCGTGCAGGAGATTCCGGTTGCGGAACCAGTGGCTGAGGTTGCGGCTGACGCTGAGGTTGCGGCTGACGCTGAGGTTGCGGCTGAGACTGAGACTAGCGCTGACGTCGTGGCGGAGGCCGATGGCGACGAGAACACTGACGCTGGCGCTACGGACGCTGGCGAAGACGTCGCTGACGTCAACGCGGCTGCGGTGGCTGGCGTCGGTGGTGCCCTGGCCGCTGGCGCGCTCGCGGCAGACACCGCCGAGGCTGACGCTGACGGCGTGACCGATGCTGCTGAGGCTGCGGCAGACGATGTCGATGCCCACGATGCCGAGTCGGCAACAGATCAGTCCGAGACGACCGACGGCGACACTTCTGACAACGACCCTGATGACTCCGGCGATGATGCCGACGAGTCCGATGACAACGATGACGCCTCGGATGACGAGTCTGACAACAACGGCAACGACTCGGACGACGAGCCCGAAGACGCGTCGGACAAGGACGAGTCAGACGACGACGAGTCAGACGACGAGGCGGACAACGCCTCCGATTCCGATGACGCAGACGATGACGCAGCCGACGACTCCGACGAAGACGAGTCGAGCGAGGCCGAACCGAACCCGGCATCGGCCTGGGTAGCGGCCGCGGAAGCCATCGACGCTGAGTCCAACACTGCCGCCGAGACCGACGATGCTGACGCGGTCATTGACGAGGCAGACACGTCCGATGAGGTCGCCGCAGCAGACGAAGAAGCCGAAGAAGCCGAAGAAGCCGAAGCTACTGACCCAGACAGCGATGAGGAGACCACCGAATCGTTCGACGACCTTCTTCAGGGCGACGAGGCAGCGCACGACACGTTCAGCGAGCCGGCACACGCTACCACCGACGATGACGAAGACGACGAGCCGGTGTCGGCTTGGGCCCCGATTCTGTCGCCGTGGGCTCCGCGCACGGAACCGATCACGGTTGCCGACGCTGAGGCCGTTGCTGAGGCAGAAGATGTGACTGCGGCAGACGCTTCCGACGCTGATGCCGATGATGACGCCCCGGCAGACGACGTCGTCGAGGCTGCTCCGGTAGACCCGTCGGCGGCTGAGGCGATCGCCGAAGCGATGGATCCGGAGTCGTGGACGACCGAGAACCCGTTCGTCGGTCTGCTCGAGCACGAGGGCGTGACGGAGATTCCGGTGTCGCACGACCCCGATGAAGACCCGGACGCATTCGTTGACGAGGCTCCGGCTGACACCGTCGCGACCAGCATCATCACGGTGAGCGCCGCCGAGCCACGCACGTTCACCGCGTCGATTCCGGTATTCACGGCCCCCGACGTAGAAGCCGACACCGATGCACCGGCACCTGAATCTGACGAAGAGGCCGACACCGACCTCCCCGGATTCGACGACCACGGAGCGTGGGAGCGTCGCACCGACCGCACCCCAGCAGACGACGCCGCGGACGAGTTCTTCCGTTCAGTCGGGCTGAACCATGCCCCCAATTCTGAGTCGGCCGAGTCTGACTCAGCCACGTCACAGGAAGGCGGTACCGCGGAATGAGCATCGGTTCTGCGACCCGTTCTGAATTCACCAAGTACTTCACCACCTCCGCATGGTGGGTGCTGACACTCATCACCGTGGCGGCCCTGGCTCTGATGAGCGGCGGCTTCGCCGCGGCGATCGGCCTTGCCCAGACGGGTGCCCTCGATGAGGTTCCGGATGCGGCGCTCCTCGGCGCTGCCGCACCATCACTCGTCTACGGACTTGCGGTCAACATCGGCTACATCTTCCCGATCCTGCTGGGCGTGCTGCTCGTCACGGGCGAGTTCCGCCACCACGCCCTCATTCCGACCTTCTTGGCGACTCCGAAGCGCGGCACCGTGCTCGTCGCCAAGCTCGTCACGGGCGCGATCGTCGGAGCGGCACTCGGCATTGTTGCCGTCGCGGCGACGGTCGGCACGGCCGCTGGTGTCTTCGCCGCAACCGGCCAAGACCCAGAGCTCACGACAACCGACAACCTGGCCATGATGGGCCGTATGGTGCTCGCGTTCGTGCTGTGGACCTGGGTGGGCCTTGGTCTCGGCAGCATCGTGCGCAACCAGGTCGCAGCGATCGTCATCGCGCTGGTATTCACTCAACTGGTTGAGCCCCTCGTACGCACCGCAGCCGCGTTCGCTCCGGCTATTGAACCGGCCGCTCGCTACTTGCCGAGCGCAGCCTCCGACACGCTCGTCGGCTCGAACTTCTACGTCATGCTCGGCGCTTCGGGCGAGGCGCAGGAGTGGTGGGTCGGCGCGGTCATCCTCGCCGTCTACGCCGTCGCACTGACGATCATCGGCGCGGTCACGACCTGGCGCCGCGACGTCGACTGATCTCGCTAGGCCGTGGCAGGCTTGGCGGCGTGCTGCGGTTTAACCGTCGGAATCGGTGACGTCAGCGTCACGACATCGTTCAACTCGACCTCGCCATCAAGGCGTAGCGCCTTGACCAGCGCGAGTCCGTGCTGGGTCGACAGCACGAGCCGCTGAAACGGCGCATCGTGCGTCAGGTCGATGACGACGCCAGGCTTCTCACGCCCCCGCACGATAACGAAATCTGCCCCGGCAACCGAACGCCAGGTTCCGGCGGCCACAACGCCCGGCACAAACGTGCCCGGGCTGCGCACGCCACGCAACCACGTCCACAGGTCGTCGGTCAGCTGCACCTTGGTGATATCGCTGCGGCGCACCCGCACGTTCTGCTTCTGCAGGCTCACCAGACGCTCCGAGGCTGATAACCCAACCTCAAGGTTCGCAGAATCCAGCAACAGCGTGACCATGGCAACCAGTCTGCCACGCACCGTGGCTCACAAAGTTCACAGCTCGGCAACAATGCTCCGGTGGATTGCCCCTTTCTCACCAGCAAAAATGACAGACTGTGAGGCATGACCGCTTCGTGGACCATCGTTGTGCCGTCCGTGCGCCTCGCCGAAAACTCGTCGCGCCTCGGCACTGAAGCCCGCCGTCTGACCCGTGCGATCGCGCTCGACACTGTCGCAGCAATCGCCGCCGCACGGCTTGTTGAGCAGATCATCGTCATTAACGATGAACCCGACGCCACCGACGCATTCACCGCGCTCAGCCCGAACGTTACCGTCGTACCCGCCGAAAAAGACACGGAGACCCTCGACATTCCCGCGGTCGTGCACAGCGTCACGGGCGTCGCTGACGGCCCGGTCGTCGTCGTGCGCCCCATCCTGCCCGCTCTCGACTCGGTAGCCGTGTCGTCGATGCTCGATGGTGCCGAAAGCGTGGATTTCGGAGTGCTCGAAGACTTTCATGGCCGCAGCGGAACCACGGCCCTCATCGCGAAGCACGCGACGAGGCTGGGAGCATTTCCGACGACGTTGAAGATCGAGAGGCCCGCTGGCGCGCAGCTGTTGGGCTTGAGCGCCACGCTCCATAAGTCAGCAACGTCGGCGCGCGACATCGCGCACCTACGGAGCGAACCCTCACTCGGGGCGCGCACACGTGTTGCCGCCGCGGCTCTCCTTCTCGAACTTCCGACGAAGGAGTCGGGTCGGCGCTACGGCATCGACCCGCCGCCGCAGAACTAGGTTTACGGCTGCAGTTCGTCTGCCGCGTGCGGCAGCGGGAAGCGCGAAACGGCTTCGATGAGCGCGTCAACAGTCTGACGGTCGGCGATCACGTCAACATCGAGGCCAACCTTGCGGGCGTCTTTCGCGGTGCGCGGGCCGATCGCGGCGACGATCGTCGTCGACGGAATGTCGGTGAACTGTTCGTGCACCTGAACGGCGACGGAACCACTGGTCACCAGAATCGCGTTGATGCGGCCGCTGACGACGTCGCGCATGATGCGCTCGGTAACCGGTACGCCGACGGTGCGGTACGCGACGACGCTCGAGACATCGTGTCCGGCGGCCTGCAGAGCCTTGCTCAGCACGGGCTTGGCGATCTCACTGCGCAGCGACAGCACGCGACGCGGTGCGGCCTGCTCGAGAGCAATCATCTCTTCAGCCATACCAGCAGCCGAGTTGTCTTTCGCCGGCACGAGGTCAACCTTGAACCCGGCTGCGGTGAGGGCTGCCGCGGTGGTTTCACCGACGGCCGCGACCTTGGTCTTCGCGGGAATTACGGCGCGCTGTGCGTAAAGCACGTCGACCGTGGTTGCGCTCGTGACGGTCAGCCAGTCGAACTCGCCGTTGCCGAGACGCTCCAGTGCGTCGTTGAGGGCATCGGGGTCGGTGGTTGCAGCGAAGTTAATGAGGGGTGCCACGACGGGCACAGCGCCCTGTTCACGAAGCGATGCGGCAACGCCGTCGCCCCAGGGGCCACCACGAGGAACGAGAACACGCCAACCGCCCAGTGGCTTGTGGTTCTCTTCAGTCAGCAAATTCATGGCAACTCTCAGGCATCGGTGGATTTTGCAGACGCGTAATCCAAGGAAAAGCGGTCGTCCTCAGGGATTTTTCCGGACTAAACAGCTGGCAGTATCCGCTCCATTGCCACTGCCTGTTCCATCGAATATACCCCTGATTCCTGATTCTCGAACTCGGGAGCGCAATGCGAGACGTTTCGAGGCGCTACAGTTAGCGCCCGCCGGCGCGTTCGCGCGTCGAATTAGCCACCACTGACGGCCGGTATTTCACGCGATCAGTGGGCGGGATGAAAAGTCTCTCACCGAGACAAAGAGCGGGCGATGCCCCAAACCACGAGGCCCGTTGCGACGGCAACGCCAACGACAGCCGCGATCACAACGCCGGGCTTGCTTGCGGCGTAGGTCTTCACCTTGGTCGTGGCCTTACCGACCTGCTTGGGTACGTTGACCTTTTCTTCGATGGCGCTCAGCGCCGCCTTCAGCTCGGCGCGAGCCGCTTCGACCGGGTCGGTAATTCCGTACGGAACCGCGGTGCGGGGAATGTTCGCGTCAGAGCTCATCTGCAATCTCCTTCACCATGCGCGCATCCGTCTTCACGGCCGTCACAGGGTCTTCAATGGCGGTCAGGCGCTTCATGCGCAGGATGCCGAGCACCGCGAATACCGCGACGAGCACCAGCATGAGGGCAAATACGACAAGGGTGGAGACCCACCAGGGCCACCAGCTCGATAGGCCCACGATGACGAACGCGGCGAACGCGGGAACCGTCCAGAACAGGAAGAACAGCGCGATGATGAACCACACCGCGCCGATGCCGGCGTCTTTCGAGACCTTCGCGACCCACTTCTTCGCCGAGTTCAGCTCGGCAAGGACGAGGTTCTTGACAAGCTCCGGAACCTCGCCAACGAGGGTCAGGAGGCCGTCTTTCGAGCGGTCGCGGTAGCCAGAGGTGTTCGACACAATTAAGCCTTCTTGCCGCGCGGGCTCTTCTTTGACGCGGACTTCGATTCGGTGACCTTCTCGACAAGGTCTTCGGCAGCGTCGCTGATCGCTTCGGCCGAGGTCTCAGCGGCACGCGATACTGCGGGGCCCGCCTTCTTGGTTTCCGAGATCGCCGCGTCGAGCTTGTCGCCCGGCGACTTCTGCGCGGAAGCGGCCTTCGTCACCTTGACGGCAGTGTCCCAAATGGCGCCAGGGAGCGCGAGCGCAGAAGACTTCGCGAAACCTTTCACTTTGTCGACCTGCTTCTGCACGGGGGCGGTGCTCCACACCGAAGACGCAAACTTCGCGATCTGGTTGTAACGTTCGCGCCCAGCGCGTGCGCCGAGCACGTATCCGGCGGTAAGCCCGACGATGATTCCGATCTTGCCCTTCATTTGTCCCCCTTGGGTGGCGAAATTTGCAGGTACGCGATTCAGCGTAGCGCTATATGCCATTTCTGGCATCCATGTCTCACACAGAAAAGAGTGCCCTGCGGCGAATCGCTTCGGCCGTTGCCATCGCATCGGTGATGACGTCTCGCACGGTGTCGCCCGCGACCCACGCGCCCACGACGTCAAGGTGCGGCATCGTCGCAGCCTGCGTGCGAATCGCAGCAACGCGGTCGGCATGCGTGCGTGCGGCACGCGACTGCGCGCGCACGAAACGCTCGACGTGCGAATCGATCACCGTCACCGTCGCGCCGTAGGCCTCACCAACGGCTCCGGCCGCAATCTGCACGGCTTCGTCGTCGTCGGCGCCGCGCTCGGCCAGCGTGACGCGAACGATTTCGTGCCCCGTGGCACGCTCGATTGACGGCCACTGCGCCGTGACGTGGTCAATACGCTGCACATCGCTTGCGGCGTCGCTCGCGTACACCCCGGCACCGCGCGTAGCGGTGATACCGGAGACCGCAAGCGTCACAACGGTCTGCTCGGTCGAACCATCAGCCGCCAGCGACGGGATGAGCGGAACCAGCAGGCTGTGGGCCGTGCGGCCGTCGGTTGCGAGCACCAGGTGTTGCACGGTCGTCTCGACCGGCTCGTCAGCGTCGGTCTCAGCGTTATGCACGGTCGTCGTGATCGTCCAGTTGTCGACCGCGCGCTCAACACTCGTGGCCGGCGTGTGCTCGTGCACGGTGCCGCCGAGCTCTTCGATACGTGTGCGTAGCGCCTCGGCCAGCACGCCCAGGCCACCAGCAAGGCTCAGGGAGGGAGGTGTCACATCCAGCAGGCCGACCCCGCCAGAAAGACTGCCTGCTCGCGTCAGCGCGCTGTTGAGTTCGGGCAACGCGGCGTCGATCAGCACGTCGGCCGGGTCGAGGCCGAGCTCGGCACGGGTGCGGGGCGCGACCAGCTTGTCGCGCACCTTCGCCCCCACGCGCTGGCTCACGAGCTCGCCGAGGCTCTCGGCGTTGCCAATCGTGAGCACGGGCTTCAGCCGGTCAAGGTAGGCACGCCATGCGGCACCCCACCCGATGACGCTCGTGACGTCAGAAACGAAGGGGCTCGCGGGAATACCCAGTGCGGGCGACTCCGGAAGCACAACCGGCGTGCGCTGTAGCAACCACCGTTCGTGGGTAGCCGAGGCGACCAGCTTGTCGGTGAGACCAAACGCACTCAAGACCTCGTCGACGGCTTCACTGCGCTCAATGTTGTCTGCCGCGACATCAACCCGCGCACCATCCACCGAAACGAGCCGGGTCATGCCGCCGATGTCGCCGGCGTCCCACAGCGTCACCGACATCCCGACCTTTACGCACTCCCACGCCACGATCAGACCGCCGAAACCGCCACCGACTATCCCCACGGAGTGTGAACGGGCGGCTGAGGCAAGATCCGGGGTTTCAGGCATGTCTCCATGATCCCATCCGCTTGCCGCGAGTCTGAGAATTAGCCGCCCTGCGGTGTCTCCCCGCGTGGGTCTATGGCACTGCCATCGTCAGAGAACCGGATGATCGGAATCTCACCCGTCATCGCCCGCTGAATCTTGAGCGCCTTGCGAGTGAGCGGCGGGGTGGGCGGAACCTCGGACTGCTCTTCGACATCGGGCTCGGCTGGTGACGACTCGCTTTGAGTCGGCTCCGCACCCTCCTCAGGAACCTCAGCCGATGGTTCCGTCTCATCCCCTGGTTCCGCTGTTGCGTCGTTCACTCTCACCGCGGTGATGCGGCCGTCGTGAATGTCGATGACGCGGTCGGCGCGAGCGACGAGCAGTGGGTCGTGGGTGGAGACGATGGCGGCGAGGCCCTGTTCGTGTGCGAGTACGGCAAGGAGGTCCATGATGCTCGCGGCGGTGCGGGAGTCGAGCTGGCCGGTGGGTTCGTCGGCGATGAGGATGTGCGGGCGACTCACGATGGCTCGGGCGATGCCGACGCGCTGTTGCTGGCCACCAGAGAGTTCACTTGGGCGCTGTTCGGCGTGCTTTTCGAGGCCAACGCGTTCGAGGGCTTCATCAACGCGCTCGGTGCGTTCAGCGGCGGGCACACCGGCGATACGGAGGGGGAGCTCAACGTTTTCGGCCGCCGACAGAATCGAGACGAGGCCGAACGACTGGAAGATGAAGCCCAGGTGATCGCGGCGGATCGTCGCCAGCGCGTCTTCGCCGAGAGCCGTGACCTCCTTGCCGTCGATCTCAATGGTTCCGCTCGTCGGCTTGTCGAGGGTGCCGAGCAGGTTCAGCAGTGTCGATTTGCCGGCACCCGATGGGCCGCGCACGACGACGAGTTCGCCCGCCGACACCTCGAGCGAGACGTCAACGCACGCATGCACGTCGCCAGCGGCCGACGAATACGTGCGGGTCAGGTTGCTGGCCCGAAGCAAGACAGTCATGAGGCCTCCTCATCGTCGGCCTGTTTCTGGCCGGGCCAGACACCAACGTGGTCGGGTTCGAGGGCGAGGCGCACGCGCTCGCGCAGGTCAAGCGACGAGACGAATTCGTCAGGCAGCTGCAGGCGGCCCACCTTGTCGAGCACCGCGTACTCTTCGGCGACGGCGTGCTCGGCACCGTGCTCGTCGACGCGCGTGGAGCGCAGCACTTCGGTGGCGGTGCGGCCATCGCGAATCTGCACGGTGCGGGCAACGTGCTCCGACACCGTCGGGTCGTGCGTCACGATGAGGGTGGTCACGCCGAGTTCGCCGTTGACGGAGCGCATTGCCTCGAGCACCTGCACGCTGGTGTCGTCGTCGAGCTCGCCCGTTGGCTCATCGGCGAGCACAACGCGCGGGGTGTGGGCGATCGAGCACGCGATCGCAACGCGCTGCTGCTCGCCGCCCGACAGCGCCGTGGGCTTGCGGTCGGCGAGGTGCGAAATTTCCAGCAGGTCGAACAGCTCGGCGACGCGGGCCGCCCGCTCTTTCGCCCCCTTCGGCTCCCCCACAATCGCGAGCACCGCGCCCACGTTCTCTGCCGCCGTCAAATACGGCAGCAGGTTCCGCGATGTCTGTTGCCACACGAAACCCACGTCTTCGCGGCGAAACGCGACGCGCTGCTTGCGGGTCATCGTGAGCAGATCGCGCCCCGCGACGCGGGCAACGCCGGCGGTCGGCGTGTCCAGGCTCGACAGAATCGACAGCAGCGTACTCTTGCCCGAGCCCGAAGCGCCGACAACGGCAACCAGCTCACCCTGCTCAATACGCAGGTTCAAGCCCTGCAGTGCCTGCACCTCAACGGCTTTGCCGTCGCGCCCCTTCACCGCGAAGATGCGCACCAGATCGGAGCACAAAATGTCGGGCTCAGTATTCACAGCGGTCATGATTCCTCCACGGTTCGGAGCACGCTCGACACCTTCACGCGGCGTGCGAAGAACAGCGACAACAGGGTAAACAGGGCGGCGACCGCGAGGAAGCCTCCCAACGAGATGGTGAGCAACAGTGGGTCAACGCTGTAGGCCGGCGCGTTGTCTGCGCCCGAGAACGAGCGCAGATCCAGCACCTGGAAAAGCAGCAGCGGCAACGTTAGTCCGAAGGCAGTGCCTGCGGCCACGGCTGCGATGCAGAGCGGAACCAGTTCCCACGACACGATGCCACCGCCGGAGCGAGGTGGGGCGCCGAGCGTCTTCAGCAGAGCAAGTAGGCGGGCGCGTGCTGGCGCGTTGAGCACGAGGGTTAACACGATCGCGATCGCGCACAGCAGCGCGGTGAGGCCGATCGCGGTGAACAGCGTGCCGCGCAAACCGGCGGTGGTAGAGCCCGACGTTGTCTCTGCGAGAGCCGACTCCGGCGTGATCCACGAGACAAATGGTTCCACTTCACGCTTGACCGCTTCGACGACCGTCGCGGGGTCGACGCCGTCGTCAAGGTCAACGAGCAGGGTCGACACGGTACTGGCGGCGGGCACAATGTCGTCGAGGTACTCGTCGTCGACGAGAATCCAAATGTCCATCGCCGCGAAGCCAGTGGTGTCTTCGACGACGGCAATAACGTTCGCGGTGACCTTTTCTTGGGTGCCGCCGATCGTGAGGTCTCCCAGCGTGATGCCGAGGCGCTCCGACGCCGATTGCGAGACGATGACGGGCACGGAACCATCGGCACGGAGCGAGTTGCCGTCAGGGATGAGCGCATCGGCGTGCGGAGAAATACGCTCGAACGCTTCGGAGTCGAAGGCGTAGATCGGCACGCGCGTCGTGCGATTGTCGACCACGACGGCGACGTTCGGTACGTTGCGCACCGGGACGACTTCGTTCACACCGTCAAGGGCGGCGACGCGTTCGGCGGCATCGTCGGCAAAGCGCGGCACGCTCAGGGTGAGGTCGGCGCCGGCACGAATTTCGGCCATGCGCTGCGCGCTGGTGTCGATCGTGGAGAGCACAACGGTCGATGACACCGCGATGGAAACACCGACGAGCAGGGCGAGGAGCGCGGCAGCGCCCGCGGATGCTTCGCGCACCGCGCGGGCAGAACCGATGAAGTCAATGAATCCGTTGCCCGCGCGGAGGCGGGCGTGCACGGCGCGGAGCACGAGCGGATACAACCGCAGGGTGATGAGCGCGGCGGTGACGGTGAGTAGGAGGGGCGTGAGCGTGGCGAGCGGGTCAACCCCGGTTTCTGCAGTTCCTGCGCCGCGAGAGGTGAACGCAATCGTCGCCGCGACTGTGAGAATAACGACCGCCATTTCAACGAACACGCGAGCATGCGCAGGCTTCGCATCATCAACGCGCGCGGCACGCTCAGCACCCGGCGCCGATGCCGCGAGCGCCACCGCCGGAAACAGGGCAACGCCGACTAGCAGCGCGATCGTGAGTGCCGAGAACAGAGGCACGCTGGAGCGCGTAAAGATCGTGAGCACTAGGCTCGCGCCGATCGCGACGCCGATGATCGCGGCGGGAACAGCAGCGATGAGGCCCTCCCCTGCCATGAGGAGGCGGCGTTGGAGTGGGCTCGCACCGCGGGCATCCATCAGCGCGAAGGCGCTGCGGCGGTGCTGGCTGATCATGCGGGAGCCGAGCACGAGCACGGCCACACCCACGCCAATCGGCCCGGCGACGAAGATCAACGCGAGCGCGGTGAATGCATGGTTGGTGTCTGAGACTCGGTCAAGCACTCTGCCGAGCTGGGTTTGAAAGCGGGCGCCACCCGGATCCCATTCGCTGAGCGTGTGTGACTGAGCGATGAACGTTTCGATCTCTCCCTGCAACACCGGGACGGTGGACTCGGAGATCTGCGCCGAATCAATCGGGAACCAGTACGTCGTCGGTAACGGTGCCCACTGTCGCGCCTGCATAACTGAGGCAGGGTTGGTGAAGAAGTACCCGGTGACCGACGGCTGGCCGTAGGGGTCGTAGTACGTGGTTGGTCCGGTGAGCGGCGCCAGCTGTGACCAATAGGAAGATCGCACGTCATCGGGCTGGTAGATACCCACGAGAGTGAACCGGGGCAGCGGGCTCTGCACGATCTCGCCGTTCTCGTCGATCGTCATCGTTTGGCCGAGCGGAATCTCACGAGTCTCGTTGAGCTGCCAATCGAACGCCTCAGCGGTCGCGCGCGGAGCAATGATTTCAAACTCCGTTGTCGCGCCTTTCGTTGGCACAGTCTCAGGCAAACGGCCTTCGACGAGCTCGAAGTGCGTGTCATAGAACGGGTCCATTGCGATGAAGACACGGCCGTCCATCGACTCGTCTATATTGCCGGCGATGGCCACGTAGTTCGGGTCTTCCATAGCTGCGCGCAAATGCGTTGGCGCGTCAGCGCGAATTGCTTGCAGACGGTCTTCGACGCCCGCCCATGCCGATCGGAATTCGGCGGGTAAACGCTCTCCCGTACCCGCCGAGGGCGGACCGACGTCGCGTGTCTTCACGACAAGGTCACGGTTTGTCACCGAGATCTCATCAAGATGCTCGCTGAGGGTGTCTTCCCGAATCGAGGACAGCACATGCGGAAGCACCGTAATCGCGATCGTGAGGAGCATCACGATCAGCGCAACGACGAGGGTGGCTCCTGGTGCATGCCGCCAGTGAGTGCCGACAAGGCGGCTGCGTGACAGGCTCATTCGGCAGCCTCCGCCGTGCGTGTTGAGATGGCGTGTTTCCGCACCATTGCTGACATGACCAACGCCGCGACGATAAACGCAATCGCAATGGCACCGGCCACGATGCCCACGATGAGTGGGTTGATCGCGAGCGTCGGCTGGTGCGAACCAGGCACTGCCGCGCTGACCAATACCGGAACAATCAGGGCGCTCATCGCCCAGCCCGCGAGCGCACCGAGCACCATCGATGTCGGCACCACCGTGGCCGCTTCAACAACCCGCAAGCGAGCCTGCGCTCGCGGCGCGACACCGACAGCGCGCAGAATCAACACTTCGTCGGCGCGAGTGGCGGTAAGGGAAGCCATCATCGCGATGAGGGCGATGGCCGCGAGCAGCGCGGCACCAACAGGGGCGATCCACCACGTGGTGATCAGGCCACCTGTGACGATGGCGGCAACATCAGTCGGCACCGTGACGTCGGCACCGAGCACGGTTGACGTTTCGGTCGGGTCAGCACCCGATAGCCAAATCTCGTTCGGGGCTGCGGGGCTTGCCGGAAGGTCAGCGAAAGCTCCCACAGGCACGGCCGCCCGCACCGCGGCATCGAGCGAAACCAGAACGGCTCGGGCCGAATCTGCTCCCGGGATAGCGTCGACGATGTCGGCCACTTCCGTCGAGAACCGTCGCCCGGTTCCGGCCACCCGCAGCTCCACCGGGTCGCCTACGCTCAGACTCAGATCTTTCGCGAACGCCGCCGACACAACGGCCGGAATCACCGGGCTCGTGGCGCGTGCGCTCCAGAACACTCCATACGGTTGGCTGGTGTTCGCGTTGGCGGAACCACCCAGCACCAGGCTGGGAACCGCCGGTTCAACGGCGAGCGGAACCATATCGCCGCCGGTTGAGGTCGCAAGTCGCGGTTGCGAGACCGTGACGATGGTGCCGTCAAAGCGGCCACCGTCGGTCGCCGTCATGCCGACGCTGAGGATGCTCGTCGTATTCACGGGCAGCAGCGTGGTTCCGGTCAATGTCACCGACAATTGGTCGCCGTAGAACCCGCGGTTGGGGTCGGGGTGACGCGACTTCTCTTCGATTTCGTCGAAGGTGAGCGTGACAAGGGTCGCGACACCGTTGGCGTCGGCAACCCACAGTTGTGCCGTCGCAGTCACGACCGGAAACTCCAGACCTTCGGCGTCAACCGTGAACCGAACTTCGGTGGATCCTTCAGGAACAGGCAGTGCGGTGGTCTCAGTTGTGAAGTTCTTCGCTAGTGCTGTGGGATCGACGAGGTCTGGAATGGGGATGATCACGTCAGCGAGCTGGTCTTGCGACAGGGCGATCAGCTCGGCGCTGGTGTCGCCGACGACGACATCGGCGGTGTACGCGGCGGCGGCTTTGCCAAGGCCTGCGGCCCTTTGCATGTCGGCAGGGGTGACGAACCCGAGGTCGGCTCGCACGTCAGCGCCGGCGCCGAGGTCGGCCGCGGATTCGGAAGCACGCTCCCATGTTGAGACATAGCTGGCCGCGAAGACAGAACCAGAGACCGTGATCACGACGAGCGCGACGGCCGTGGCGTAAGCAGGCAGGCGACGGGCGACGTTGCGTGCTGGGAGGCTTGGCGAAAGCGTCGGGCGACGGGCGGCGATACCGGCGATGACCCGGGCAAGTGGTGCCGCGAGTAGCACAGCAATGAGGGCAGCTGCGATGAGAGTGAGGATCGGAGCGAGCGACGACAACGTAACTCGCCACGCACTGTCGACGGGTGTATTGCGCGTGGCGAAGAGCTGCCACACCGCGAGCGCCGCGGCGAACACGATGAGGGCGAGCGCGCCGACCGACGCAACCTGTGTGAATCGTGCTGCTCGCGCAGAAACCTGCGCTTCGCTTTCAGCGGCGCGGGCCACGCTGACGGCGGCGGTCAGTCCTAAAACGACGATGGTGCCGATCGTGAGCGGGAGACCACTCGGGAGGGCGCCGAATGCTTCGCCACCGGCACGGAACCACGTCACAGCGACAGCGCCGGCAAAGCCGATGAGGCTGGCCACGACGGTGATGAGCGTGACTTCGCCGGCCGTCAGAGCGACCTTTTGCCCTCGAGACAAGCCGCGCGCGGTGAGGAGTGCCGTTTCGCGAGCGCGGGCTCGGCCCCACGCGCGGCTGAGTTCCATCACGGCAAACCAGCCGAGCACCGCGATGATGGCGAGCGGAATCGGCGAGATCGCGGCACTCGCGACGGCGCCCGTACCCGCGGCAGAGATCGTGGTGGCGAGACCGCCGCTGATCGTCAGGCCACCGACAGCGGCGGTTGAGCTGCGGAACCGGTCTTCGATTTTGTCGATGCCGGAGGCAATGCGCGCGGCCGATGCGGGCGTCAGCTTGTCAGTGTCGGGCGTGACGACGTACTGCACGAGCCCGTCGTCGCCCTCGACCGCGGTGCGCTCGATGTGAACGCTCGAGCCGAGCGTGCCAACAATGACAGATTCGGCTTCTTCGTCTTGCGCTGCGGGGTCTTTACCCACCCGGGTCTCGAGCACCAGCACGGCTGCATCACTGGTTCCGATCGCCGTCACCAGCGCACGGTGCGTATCAACGGTGATCCACGCGCCGAGGGTCGCGACCAAGAACACGACGAAGGCGATGAGGAGTCCGACGCCCGCCGCGAGCGCGCCGTGCGCGAATGTGCGGGCGCGCGTCAACCCGCTCAGTCGGATCAGACGCGTCGTACTCATGAACCCATTCGTCGTCGAGTGGTATATCAGACGAGCGCATCGTGTGCCCCCGCAGTCCCTTTACCCTAGTGCGCCCGCGCACCCCCGATCAGCAACCACGTGGTTCCGCGACGCCGTCGACGTCCGATCACGCGTCGGTAGATCCTCAAACTGCCTATGCGGTCCGCGAATGCGCACACCCCGTCACACTGGAACCATGGCTCTGCACATCAAGGATGACCCCGCGGCTGACACCCTGCTCACCGACAACCCGCTCGCTCTGCTGATCGGCATGCTGCTTGACCAGCAGGTGCGCTGACCACGTAGTGCGCACACCCGAGGGCTTGTGAGCATCTTGTACAAGTTGTACCATTAGTGAATGACATCGATCACCCTCTCCGAGTTCCGCGCACGCCAGAGCGACTACATCGCCGCAGCGCAACGTGAGCCCGTCGAAATCACGTCCCGAGGCGTAGGGCGTCGAGCGGTCGTCGTATCAGCGGACTTCTTCGACCGGGCGCTGGAAGCGCTGGAGGATCAGGCGGATATCCGTGCCGCCGCAGCCGCCCGCAATGAAAGCGATCCCCGTGTAGCTCACGCGGATGTGATGGCCGAGTTCGGCCTCTGATCACCGCTCGTGCGGTATGAGATCAGGTATGCGCAATCAGCATTGAAGTCGCTGCGCAAGCTCGACCGTGGGATCGCACGACGCATCCTCTCCGCCATCGACGCACTCGCGCTTGACCCCAGACCTCACGGCTGCAAGCAGCTCACGGGCGGCAGCGGCGAGATGCGCATCCGCGTCGGCGACTACCGCGTCATCTACGCCGTCAACGATGGCGAGGTGGTGATCCTCGTGTTGGCGATCGGTCACCGCCGCGAGGTCTACCGCTGAGCCTCCACCACGAATGGACATCTGACCGATGCAAGAACACACGCTCTCGGGCGGGAACGCCCCTGACCGCGTCCTGCACGTCGGAGAAACAGTGCGCAAGCCGTGGACCGCCGCCACACCCAGTGTGACGGCGTTCGTCCGGGCGGTCCTTGCGGCTGGTGTGGATGTTCCCCAGCCTCTCGGGAAAGACGAGGATGGGCGCTCAGTTCAAGAGTTCGTTCACGGGACGAGAGCCATGGATCTGGCGCCCATGGCTCTCGGCGATCCGACGCGGGTCGGGTCGATTGTGCGCGCCATCCACGATGCAAGCGCGGAGCGCATGAGTTTTCACGCCGCCATCGGAGTCGACATCAAGGGCGAGGTGTGGAGTTGCGTCGAGATTCCTGAGTCGGCGGAGTTCTTCGGAACCGGTAAGTCGGTCAGAGTAGACGCCGTCGTCGATGACGTGCGGCTCGAGAACGTCGGCGCGATGGTGACCGGAACGGGCGGACACATGATCTCGCTCAGCGCCAAGGTTCGCAAAGCCCTGGGCAAAGACATCGGCGACACCGTCGACGTCGCGATCACGCGTCGGTAGGTCCTCAAACCGGATCGGTCTTGAGACGAGCCGCCGTGACAACGTCGATGCGTTTGCCTTCGACGAGAAACTTCTCCCGCTCGAGACCTTCTTGAACAAACCCCGCCGCGCGCGCGACAGCCGCGGATCCGGGGTTGTTCGCGCGGTATCCGAGTTCCAGCCGGTACAGCCCACCCTCGCTGAGCTCCCGATCGGCAAGCGCTCGTACCAGCTGTGAAGTGACGCCGCGTCCTCGGGCATCAGGATGCGCCCAGTAGAACACCCAGCCATTTTCATTGGCCAGGTCAACCGTTACGGCGGCGAAAGCGAGGAGCCGATCGGCATCGTCGACGGCCACGAGCGTGCGTGTATCGGCGTTGTCGATCATCCGACTCACATAGGCACGAGCGGTGTCGAGGTCGTTGACCGTACCCTGACGGCTCATCTCGGCGGCGTCGGCCGTGAACGCGTCGAGAACCCGGGCAGCGTCGCTCGCTCGAAGCTCTCGAAAAGTCATCACATTGCCCAGCCTATGCGGTCCGCGAATGCGCACACCCTGTCACACTGGAACCATGGCTCTGCACATCACGGATGACCCCGCGGCTGACACCCTGCTCACCGACAACCCGCTCGCGTTGCTGATTGGCATGCTGCTTGACCAGCAGATTGCGATGGAGCAGGCGTTCAGCGGACCGCTCAAGATTGAGCAGCGCATCGGAGCGCTGACGGCTGAGCACATTGCGTCGTACGACCCCGAGGCGTTCACCGCCGCATTCAGTGAGACGCCTGCGGTGCACCGTTTTCCGGGTTCGATGGCGACGCGCGTGCAGACGCTGTGTTCGGTGCTCGTCTCGGACTGGGATGGCGACGCGGCGGCCCTCTGGACCCGCGGCAACCCCACCGGCCCCGAAGTGCTCAAACGTCTCAAGGCGCTCCCCGGCTTCGGCGACCAGAAGGCCAAGATCTTCCTCGCCCTGCTGGGCAAGCAGTACGGCTTCACCGGCGAAGGCTGGCGCGAAGCCGCCGGCGCTTACGGCGATGAGGGCTCGTACCGCAGCGTCGCTGACATCGTCAGCCCCGAATCGCTCACCCTCGTGCGCGAGCACAAGCGCGCCATGAAAGCCGCGGCAAAAGAGGCGAAGTCGTGAACCCTACCGGTGGTTCCGTCGACGAATTTATCGCGACGGTTCCGTCAGCCATTCGCCAGCGCGATGCCCTCACGTTGCTCGACATGATGCGCGAAATTTCGGGCCGTGAACCCCAGATGTGGGGCACGATCATCGGCTTCGGTTCGTGCCACTACGAGTACCCGACGGGCGGCTCTGGCGACATGCCGCTCATCGCGTTCTCGCCCCGCGCCGCGTCAATGAGCGTCTACCTGATGGATACGGCCGACCACGTCGCCGAGCTCGCGCAGGTCGGCCCACACACCATCGGCAAGTCGTGCCTGTACCTCAAGAATCTCGACAAGAACAACCTCGAAGTACTGCGCACCATCATCACCGAGTCGTTCAATCGGGTTGTCTCCGAAGAGACGAATTACGGAACCATTCGCGTCGACCCGTAAGTGCTTCCGCTTAGAAGAAGGTCGAAATCGCCTGCAGCCCGACGGCTCCGGCGGCGATGCTGCCGGCCGTCCACGGCACCCACTTTGGAAACGGGCGGTACGTCGTTGTGTCGCGGGCGACGATCTCGGTCGTCGTGAGTTTGCCGAGGCGCACGCGACCATCCCACCAAATCTCGGCCTTGTTCAGGCTCTGGCCGATCGCGGCTTCAACGACACCACGCGCACCGGGTTTGGTGACGGAACCACGGGCCACGACGGTCGCGAAGTTTGCACGCACGGCGGTGACGTCGGTCAGCACGTTCTTGGCGATGTCGTTCGCGTGAGCTTCGTGTGCGAGACGGTCACGCTTGTTCATCGTGGCGTCGTGCGAAGCCTCGACGAGCGTGAACGCCTTCGCCAGCAACTCTGAAAGCCGCTCGTGGTAGTGCATGAGGCTCGTGGCATACACATCGCCGTGCTCCGCGTGAGCGAAATCGGCGTCGGCGCGCAGGTCATCGAGCGCGGCGTCGGCCGCGGTCAGCGCTGCGTTCATGTGCATGCGCCCAGTCTACGAACTGACGGGCAGAAACTTAGTGAGAAGAGGCCGCGAGAATCTCTGCGGTCGTCGCGAGGGTAATCTGCGGCGGATACAGCCCCATGACGTGCACGGCGGCCGCGTGGTTCTCAGCCGTCGACCCCGCACACGCATCGGTTGCAACGGTGACCCACGCGCCCGCATCAGCGGCGGGCAGCACGGTCGAGAGCACGCAACAGTCGGTCGAAACACCCGTCACGACAAGCTTCGGCGCGGGTCCGGTGATGTCGGTGAGCGCTTCGCTCCACTTGCCGAACGTCGGCAAGTGGACGGTGGGCAAGACGCTGAGGCCAGCGGCTTGCGGAACCAGCTCGAAGAGATGGTCGTCGGCGGGCTGGTCGGCGAATGGCCAGGCGGCGAAGTACTCACCCCACGATGTGTCGCGATCAGCCGTTGGCAACCAGCGCGTCACGATGACGCGCTCACCAAACACCTCAGCGAGGGCGCGGATGTTCTCGAACGCGTCGTCGAAGAACGGCGATGCCCAGTCAGAATCTGGGGCCGCAAAAATGACCTGCGGGTCGATCACGACGAGCCAAGCGTCGTGATCAACCTGCAGCGTCATGACTGCTCCTGTCGGCGGATCGTTCCGCGACGGAAGATCAACGTCACGACGAATCCGATGACAAGCGCGAACAGCACACCGAGGTTAGCCCACGCCCATTCGCCGTCCTTGCCACCAACGAGACCCAGCAGGTAGCCCTGCCAGTTGTTCCACGGAGCCTCCTCCGCGTACCCGTTGATCACAAAGCCCCAACCAACAATGGTCGCGCCGATCAGGGTTCCGACCGAGATCCAATCCCACGCACCGTAGATGCCCTTCTTGTCGAACAGCGCATCCTCGTCGTACACCGCGCGGCGGCTGAAGATGTCGGCGATCAGAATGCCCGCCCATGCGGCAAGTGGAACGCCGAGGGTGATCAGGAACGACTGGAACGGCGCAAGGAAGCTTTCCGCGAAGAACACAACATAGATGGTTCCGGCCGTCAGGATGAGGCCGTCGATCGCCGCGGCCTTCGGGCGAGCGATCTTGATGCCGAGGCTCAGTAGCGTGAGGCCCGACGAGTAGATGCCGAGCACGGCCCCCGACACGAGCGCGAGAATGGCGGTCAGCAAGAACGGGATGAGTGCCCAAATCGGCAGGATCGTGGCGAGCGCGCCGACCGGGTCGGCGGCGATCGCCTCACTGAGGTCTGGGTCGGACGCGGCAAGCAGCAGACCGAAGGTCACCAGGATGACGTTGGCGACGGAACCACCAATGGTGTTCCAGAACACAATGCTGGAGTCTTTTGCGTCGCGGCGCTGGTAGCGCGACCAGTCGGCGGCAATGTTGATCCAGCCGAGGCCGAAACCAGTCATCACCATGACGAGCGCACCGATAACGGCGGTCATACTGCCGGCGGGCACGGCCATGACCGCGGCGAAATCGATGTGGCCGACGGTGAGGAAAATGTAGATCACGGTGACGATACCGGTCACCCACGTGAGCACCGCCTGCAGCTTCATGATGGTGTGGTAGCCCAGCACCGAAGCGGTCACGATGAGTGCGGCCACGATGACGGTCGCGAGAATCTTGATAAATGTGTCATTCGACTCATTTGCGACGCCAAGTTGGGTGAGCACGGTGGAGGTCGCGAGCACCGCGAGAATCGCGAGGAACGTCTCCCAACCAATCGACACGATCCAGCTCATGATGCCGGGAACCTTCTGGCCCGCAACACCGAACGCCGCACGCGACAGCACCATGGTCGGGGCCGACCCGCGCTTGCCGGCGATCGCAATGAACCCGCACAGCACGAACGAAATGACAATGCCGACGATCGAGACGATCGTGGCCTGCCAGAACGAGATGCCAAACCCGAGCACGAACGCACCCCACGACATGCCGAACACCGAAACGTTGGCCGCGAACCACGGCCAGAACAGGTCGGAGGGCTTTGCTGTGCGCTCCGACTCGGGGATGATCTCAATACCGTTGCGTTCGATCAGGGTCGACCCGGTGAGAATGCCGTCACTGCTCTGACTAGACACGATGCCTCCATCGGCTTCAATGCGGAATAGTTCTGAGGCTCATCATGGCACTGCACTCACAAGCGTGAAACATCCCGCGCGGCTTATTTCTCAAATATATAAAAATGTGATCTTGGTTCCGGAGCATGCAAAACGGGGCGCACACTCCCCCGTCAGGAGAGCACACGCCCCGTTTACCTGGTCTTTTTAGTCGGTGAAGAACGCTCCCGCGACCTTCGACAGGTCGTAGAGGTCACTCACGCCGGCGAGCTCGCGCGCCGAGTGCATCGACAAAATCGGAATACCGACGTCGACGGTGCGCAAGCCCAGGCGAGTCGCGGTGATCGGGCCGATCGTCGAGCCGCACGGCACCGAGTTGTTCGACACGAACTCCTGCTGCGTCACCTCAACCTTTTCGCACCAGTTGATCCACGCGGCAGCGCCCACGGCGTCGGTTGCGTAGCGCTGGTTGGCGTTGATCTTGAGGATCGGGCCGGAACCAAGCAGCGGCTTCACGACCGGATCGTGCTTGCCTGCGTAGTTCGGGTGCACCGAGTGGCCGACGTCGCTCGACAGGCACCACGACGACACGAAGGCCTGGCGACGCTGTGCGTCATCGGCACCGAGCGAAGCGTAAATGCGCACGAGAACGTCTTCGAGAATCGGACCGGCCGCACCGGAGCGCGAAGCGGAACCAATTTCTTCGTGGTCGAAAGCGGCAAGAACAGCGATGTGATCACCGTCGAAGCCGCCGCGCGCAGCGTTGCCGAGAGCAACGACACCGGCGTGCACCGAAGCGAGGTCGTCGAGGCGACCGCTGGCGAAGAACGCGTTGTCTTTGCCGAAGACCTGGCCGCGGGCGCTGTCGGCGACGACGGCGTCGAAGCCGCGAATGTCGGCCGGGTCGACGCCTGCGGCGTCAGCGAGTTCAGCGAGCAGGTCGGCGTCAGCCGGGTTGCCGAGGCCCCACACAGGCTGGGTTTCGACCTGCTTTTCGAGGGCGAGGTGGTCGTTCGCTTCACGGTTTAAGTGGATCGCGAGTTGCGGCAGGCGCAGTAGCAGGCCGGTGGCGGCGAGAAGGACAGAGCCGTCTTTCATTGCGAGGCGACCAGCGAGACGCAATTCGCGGTCAAGCCACGAGGCCAGCAGCGGGCCACCGTAAATCTCAACGCCAGCCTGCAGCCAGCCGTGCGCACCGGTGGTGGGCTTCGGCTTGAGCTTGAAGCCGGGCGAATCGGTGTGTGCGCCGAACACGCGGGTGGCTGTCGCGGGGGTGGCGTTGGCGGGAACGGCCCACGCAATCGCCGCGCCATCGCGAACGATGACAAAGCGGCCGCCCCGCTGGTCAGGCCAGGCGTCTTCTTCAGTCAGGCGGGTGAAGCCATCGGCTTCGAGTCGGCGGGCTACCTCTTCGGCAGCGTGGTAGCTCGACGGCGATGCCGCAACAAAGTCGGCAAGGTCTTCGGCATGGGAAATCGCTTCAGCGGTGACAGACAATTAAACCTCCGGTCGTCCCTCCCCATCGTAGTCCGCGGCCTCACCCATCCCTTCCGAATCACGCTCTTCGCCAACTTCACGGCACCATAGAGTTATGAACTTCCCCGCGGCCGACTCACCCACTGACCACTACGACGTCCTCGTTGTCGGTGGCGGGCCCGCCGGAATGATGGCGGCGGCCACAGCAGCAGACGCGGGCAAGAAGGTGTTACTGCTGGAAAAGAACCGTTCGTTGGGCAAGAAGCTCAACATCAGTGGCGGCGGTCGGTGCAACATCACCAATGCCGAGTACAACACGCACGCTCTCCTGGGCCACTACGGCAAGGCGGCGAAGTTTCTGCACAGTCCGTTTTCGCAGTTTGCCGTGGGCGACACGTTCGAGTTCTTCGAAGGCCGAGAGTTGCCCCTGCACGTTGAGGCGCGCAACCGAGCGTTTCCGGTGAGCCAAAACGCCAGTGATGTCACGGCTGTTCTGTCTCAGGCACTCAAGCGCGGTCAGGTTGAGGTCGTCTTCGACTGCGGAGTGACGTCACTCAACCGCAAGGGCGACCGGATCGCGTCCGTCAGCACGAAGCGCGGCGAGTTTCGAGCTGACTCGTACATTCTGGCCACAGGTGGGCTGTCGCGGCCCGAAACTGGCTCGACGGGCGCCGGCTTCGGGTGGCTGAAGTCGCTGGGCCACACGGTGCGGCAGCCGAGCCCCGGCATCGTGCCGTTGGCCACGAAAGAGAAATGGGTGGCGAAACTCGGCGGTAAGACTGTCGAGGGTCGCGTCACCTTCTTGCTCGATGGCAAGCGTCAGTTCAAGACGCAAGGGCGGATCTTGTTCACCCACTTTGGCCTCTCCGGCCCGACCATCCTGAACAGCGCAGCCCAGGTGGGCGAACTGCTGGAAGCAGGCACGGTGACGGCCGAGATCGACCTCTTCCCGCACCTCGACGAAGGCGCATGCGATCGAGAGCTCACGGCGTTGCTGGAGCTCCACAAGAACAAGGCCCTGAAGACCGTGCTCAAGGAGTGGCTGCCCAACGGCGTCTGGCACGTGCCGAACACGCTGTTGCCCGACCTCGATATGGAATTGAAAGTCCACAGCCTGCGCAAGGACGACCGAAAGAAGCTCGTCAAACTCGTGAAGGGCATTCGGTTAACGATCACCAACCTGATGGGGTTTGACCGCGCAGTGGTGGCCGATGGCGGTGTCGATCTCCGCGAGATCGACACGAAAACCATGCGGTCAAACCTGATCGAGAACCTGTATGTCGTCGGCGATCTGCTCGACATAAACCGCCCTTCCGGCGGCTACTCCTTGCAGATCTGCTGGACGACGGGTTATGTAGCCGGCCAAGCCGTCGCCGCTACCTCCGGTCGTTAGGCACAGACGCGCAGTGCGCGAGACAAAAAGCACCCCAGGCGTGCACCCACCCGGTTCGAAACGGACCCCATGGCTACGCACCCATGGTTCCGCACTCCCCGGTTGCGCACCCATGGTTCCGCACCGCATCGCACGGGAACGCGCGTTCCACGGCGTCATGCACGAGCGGCACATGGTTACGCACGGCGAGATGGCCAATAGTGGCCGAAACGCCGGGAAATAGCCTCTTTTGCGCGGGCTGCTCGTGCGTAACGCTGTTGGGTCGTGCGCAACGCACTGAGTACGAATCAAACCGGCTAAGCGGAACCGTGGGTGGCGCGAGTACAGATCCGAGAGAGCGCGCAGCGCCCGAGACGAAACGCACCGCAGGCACGCAGGCCGGGACAGCACGTTTCGTCTCGCTCCGCTCGCCCCGCGATCGACGAACGAGGGGCGTTCGTCAGCCGAGCAGCGTCTCGCCGATGTAGCCGCCGGGCTGGCAGCCCGGCGGAATCGCGAATACCGATGACCCGATCGGTACGGTCCACTCGTTGAGCATGTCGAGCTCATCGAGCCGGCGCTGAATCGGCACGTACTGGGTGTCGACGTCGGCCTGGAACGCGGCGAAGATGAGCCCCGAATTGGAGATCTCCTCCCCCCCCGGCGGCACGTCGTAGTTGTATGCGCGGCGGAACATGCGCTCGGTCGGGTTGTCCGTGCGCGAGCGCCGCATGTGCGAGTACTCCGGAATCACCGGAAAACCGATCGCGTTCTTCGCCTCGAAGTCGGGCTCATCGTGCTCGTTCACGCCAGTCAACGGCGCTCCGTTGCTCAGCTTTCGGCCGACCGACTGATCGCGGCCGACGCGATCGACGCGATCCCACCCGTCCAGATCCATGCGAATCCGACGGATCACCATCGTGGTTCCGCCGGCCAGCCAACCGTCGGTGCGCCACACCACGGTGTCGAAGTCGGCAGTGCCGGGGCGCGGATTCGACGTGCCGTCGACCTGCCCGAACAGATTGCGCATCGTGGTGCCGGGAGCCTCGGTGCCGTACGCGCGACGGAACCCGTGTTGCGTCCACCGCACCGTTGCAAAGCTGCGCGTGTCTTTCAGCAGCATACGCGCGGCATGGGCGACCGTGGTCGGGTCATCACCGGCGATTTGTATGAGCAGGTCACCCTCACTGAACTCGGGTTGCAGTCGGTCGATGCCGAAGGCGGGGAGTTGAGAGATGCCGGAACCACCGGCTCGGGTGACAAATCCGGGCCCGAATCCGAAGGTGACGGTAAGACGTGCCGGAGTGGCCGCCATTTCGGGTTCGGAGTCGGCCAAGGCGGGCTCACCCGCGGTGAGACGCGCGGCGTCATCGGTGAGGATGCGCATCAGGCGGCGCAAGCCGTCGCGATCGACCTCGGGTTTGAGGTCGAGGCCGATGAACGTACCGTGCGCTTGCGCGTCGGTTGCGATACCGGCCTGATGGTTCCCGTGAAACGCCACGGTCTCACCGCCGTGGATGGCGGGTTCGGTCGTGGGCTCAGGGCTTGCTGCGGGCGTAGTCGAGGAGTTCAGCGCGTAGTCGATGCCGATGGCTGCGGCCGCCGCGACGCCGGCGACAGCGCCTCCGAGGAGGAACTGTCGCCGGGTCGATCCAGGTTTACGCGCGCCCAGATCGGTTGTTGTCATTAGTGATCCATGCCCTCGTGGTCGGCACCCTCGTGATCCATGCCCTCGTGGCCGAGGTCGTCGTACGTCTCGTTCGCTCCGGTGTAGTCCTTCACGGGAGCGTCGAACTCGAGCGTTGAATCATCGGAGAACGTGACGGTGAACGTGACGACGTTGCCCGCGACGAGGGGCGACTCAATGTCCATCAGCATGATGTGGTTCGCACCGGGCTCGAGCAACAGGGTGTCGCCAGCCGCAATGTCGAAGCCGCCCTCGACCTGGCGCATTTTCATTTCGCCGGTTTCGGTTTCAACCGTTTCGTGCAGCTCAACCAGGTGCGAGATTTCGGTCGCTACCGACACCACGGTGACGTCGCTGGTTCCGGTGTTTTCCAGCTCGCCAAACGCACCGGTCATGCCGGATTCGACCGCCTTGATCCAGGCGTCGTGAACCACGACGGCGTCACCGGCAACGGATGCCGCGGCCGTCGTGCTCGGCTCCATGCCGGGCTCATTGGCGACGACGGTGCAGCCGGTGAGGGCGAGCGCACCGACGGCGACAATCGCGCCGAGACGTGCGAAACGGGTGGTGGTGATGTTCTTGATGGTCATAGCAAAGGCCTTTCGTTGTGAGACGCGATGTCACGCGTCGGTCGTCTCGGAGTCGCCGCGGCGTGCGCGGCGACGAGCAACAGAGAAGATCGTGAAACCGGCGGCCGCGATGACGGCCGCGGCTCCACCGATGAGGAGCGCGCGTGGCACTCCCCCGTTTTCTGTCGTGCCCTGCTCTTGTTCCTTCGCTGTTCCTGGTTCCGTAGCCGATGGTTCCGTCGCCATCGGTGCTGCGCTCTCGCGCACCAGCGGCTCGGCGTCACCAACCGTGAACGGGATGATGCCGCTGATCGGATGGCCGTCGCTAGATACGACACGCCAGCGCGCTTCGTACCCGCCGTCCGGCATGCTCGCGTCGAGCACCGCGGTGACCTCGCTGTAGTCGACGACCGGTTCGTCAAGAACCCAGTCGGTGCCGTCGGCGTCGACCACAATGATCGCCGCGCCCATCGTCATCACTTCTGCCGAAAACGTCAGCATGATGGTTTCGGGGGCGGTCTCGAGTTCTTGCCCCGCCGACGGGGTGCTCGAGATTAGTTCTTCGTGTGCGAGCGCGGCCGTTGTCGGCATAAGAACCAGGAGCGCGGCAAGTGCCACCGCGCTCGAAATACGTGCAATACGCATGATGTGACCCATCTGCGCGCCCGTGCCCGAAGCATCAGGCTGCGCGTTGAAACCCCACGCTCAAGGCGCGTTGGGGCGAAGTATTCCGCTCGGGAGCGGAGGGAGTCAGAGCACGCGTGCGACAGGTGGGCCGCGACGCCAAGCGCGCGCGACGAAAAGCCGGCTGAGCGCCGGAAGAACGGTGGTGTCGACCGCGCTGCGCGTGGCGCGGGCGGGTTCGACAAGAATGCCGATGAGGGCGACGATGACGCGGCGGAACCAGCCGGCGATTGCCGCGGCGAGCGCTCGCATCAAGAAGGCGGCGCGTCCGGCGCGGTACAACACGACAGCGGTGACGGTCGCGGCGAGCGCGTGCCAGCCCCACATCGTCGTGTCGGCAGTGATGAGAGTCGCCGTTGTTTCCCACTCAGTCATCACCATGGCGCCGTGATTGTGGTGGCCCATGGTTCCGGCTGTTCCGGCGGTTGCGCCGCTGGAGGCCGCACCGAGGATGAACAGCGTGTGGAAGAAGAATTGGCTGACGCCGACGCCGACCAGGGTGCGCGTGGCCGAGAGTTTGCGGCCCGCGAGCAGCATGCACAGCAGCATCGACAGGACGAGCGGAACCACGATGCCGACCCAGCCGGGAAGGGCACCGCCGGCGGCGACGTGCGACATCAACGCCATGAAGGTCGCAAAAGCGCCCGCCATCGAGCCGCGAACAACGCGGGTGACACGGGGCGAGCGCATGCGTCTATTCTGCCAGGTTTATTGCAGTCATCGGACGACTTCGTATTGCCGCCGCGATTTCGTTGAGCGTTTGTGAACACGCGTATACGCGGGGTGCGGCGCGCGTTAGCGACTCATCCGCGAATTCTTCCGACATGCGCTTTGAATTCAGCCCGAGTCCGGAACCCCGCGCACACGAAGAACGGAACCTCCCCTCGGCGCGCGAGAGAAGGTTCCGTTTCGCTTTGAATCGCTGTGAGCGACGATCGCTTATGCGCCGCTGAGGCGCTCCGCGAGGAAGGCGTGCAGGTCGTCGATCGCGATGCGCTGCTGTTCCATGGTGTCGCGATCGCGCACGGTCACGGCGTTGTCTTCGAGCGATTCGAAGTCAACGGTGACGCAGAACGGGGTACCGATTTCGTCTTGGCGACGGTAGCGACGGCCGATGGCGCCGGCGTCGTCGAAGTCGATGTTCCAGACGCCGCGGAGGCCGTCGGCCACCTGGCGAGCCAGTGGCGACAGCTTCTCGTTGCGGCTCAGCGGCAGCACGGCAACCTTGACCGGCGCGAGGCGCGGGTCAAGCTTCAGAACCGTGCGGGTATCAACGCCACCCTTGGCGTTCGGAACCTCTTCTTCAACGTACGAGTCAACGAGAAAGGCCATCATCGAACGGGTCAGACCAAACGACGGCTCGATGACGTACGGCGTGTAGCGGTCGCCCGAAGCCTGATCGAAGTACGTGAGGCTCTGGCCCGACGCTTCGGAGTGGCTCGACAGGTCGTAGTCGGTGCGGTTAGCGACACCCATGAGCTCGCCCCACTCCGAACCCTGGAAGCCGAAGCGGTATTCGAAGTCGATGGTTCCGGCGGAGTAGTGCGCGCGCTCATCTTCGGGCACGTCGAACTGGCGCATGTTCTCGGGGTTGATACCGAGCTCGATGAACCAGTCCCAGCACGCCTGTACCCAGTGCTCGAACCATTCCTGCGCCTCGGCCGGCGGCACGAAGAACTCAATCTCCATCTGCTCGAACTCACGCGTACGGAAAATGAAGTTTCCGGGGGTGATCTCGTTGCGGAAGGCCTTACCGACCTGGCCGATACCGAATGGCGGCTTCTTGCGCGACGCGGTCAGCACGTTCGTGAAGTTCACGAAAATACCCTGCGCGGTTTCGGGGCGCATGTAGTGCAGGCCCGACTCGTCGTCGACGACACCGAGGTACGTCTTGACGAGACCGGAGAAGGCCTTGGGCTCGGTCCACTTGCCGCGGGTACCGCAATCGGGGCACGCGATGTCGGCCAGGCCGTTTTCGGGCTGGCGACCCTTCTTCGCAACGAAGGCCTCAATGAGGTGGTCTTCACGGTGACGCTTGTGGCACTGCAGGCACTCGATGAGCGGGTCGGAGAACGTCGCAACGTGACCCGATGCTTCCCACACACGCTTGGGCAGAATGATCGACGAGTCGAGGCCAACCATGTCGCCACGGCCACGTACGAACGTCTGCCACCACTGGCGACGGATGTTTTCCTTCAGCTCGGTACCGAGGGGGCCGTAGTCCCACGCCGAACGCGAACCGCCGTAAATCTCACCCGCTTGAAAAACGAACCCGCGGTGGCGGGCGAGGGCAATGACTTTGTCGAGACGGGACTGCTCGGCCATGGTGGCTCCAATGGTCGTGAAGGGGTGATTTTGAGAGGCGTCAATGCGCCTCACGATGCCCCAAGTCTACCCGCGCAGACGCCCCGTCTCATCGTGCCTGCCGACGTGCCGAAGCGCGGCCTGGTCAAGGTCGCTCAGCACGCGGCCCGGTTGGCGGCCATCGTGCGCTCGACACCGGCGCCGCCGAAGATGTACGCGGCGGCCTCTTTCGACAGCGCGCGTCGGGCGGCGTCGAAGAGCACGGAAGGGTCGACCGGAACCAGGGGTGCGGTTCCGCCAATTCCGGCGCGGAAGATTGCAGACTGGGCATTGCGGCCAACGCCGCTCGGAGCTTCGTTGCTCATGCCCGCCAGCATAGCTAGACGAAGAACGGATTGGGGTCGTCGGGCCGCGAGGGCCGCAGCGTTGCGGGCGCCGGCCACGGCAGGTCGTACCGCGTGCTCGGAGCATCAATCGCGCCAAAGTCTTCAGTTTTCACCGCAATGCCGTCGGGCGTGAACTCGACGAGACGCACGCGCGTCGGCCCCTCGGGAAGCTCGAGCGTCCACGGGTCGGCGAGAAATGCGATACCCCAGTCTTCGAGCAACTGTTCGACTTCGAGCCACTCGGCGGGCTCACCCACTCGCCGCCCCAGCACATCGATGCCCTGCCACAAGTCGCCGGCGGGCACAATCCACCCCACGACCTCGCGATCACGGTCACGGCGGTGAGGAACGGCATCAGGCGGCAGCATGCTGTCACCCTACGCGGCACCCGCCGGTCTGGGGCGGAGTGTGACGCGCTCCATGCCCACCCTGCGCCCCGCGTGACGCGCGCAATCACCCAGCCCAAGGTTCCGCTGCTCTGAAACACGTACTTTGTCGTGAAACCCGTACTTTTGAGGCGATATTTACCGACTGAAACCGCCGTACTTTTCGCGCCTCTTCTTACGGTTTTCGCGACACTTTACGGTTCTCGCGACGTCGGGCCGTCTTACGCCATTCGCGCGTGCGCAGCGCAAAAAACCAGCGCAGAACGCGGAACCACGGGGTGCGGATCCGGGGACGGTTGCGCCGTGGCGCCTCAGAACACGTATTCCATGAGTTCGACGCCGAAAGTGCGCATGGCATCGTGCACGCGCAGGCGGTGGGCGATCGATAGGTCGTCGAAGCACACCGTGATGGCATAAGCGACACCAGCACGCGGCCCAGCCAGCACGCCAGCTTCAGCGCGCACGCCTTCGGCGCGGCCAGTCTTGTTGATGAACAAGATGCGGTGTTTGTCGTTTTCGTGGTCGAACGGGTCGAGGCCCGTCGCCGATGCCACGAGGCTGAGGTCTTGGTTCAGGCTCAACCACTCGGCAACCTGCGCGCTGACGGCCGGGTCGACGACCTTGCTGTTGACGAGCGCGGCAAAGAGTCCGGCGGTTTCGCGCGTTGAACCGATCGCGAGATCCGGGGCGTCATCGGGGCCGCGGTTGTCACGGAACCCGTCGAGCACCGCGAGCTGCGTCAGGCCCAGGCTCTCGAGCCGCGCGCGCACGGCGTCGGTTCCGACGCGCGCGAGCAGGGCGTTCGTTGCCACCGGATCACCGGTCGCGGCGGCCAGCACCGCGACGTCCGCGAGGGTGAAGTTCGTGGCAGCGAGGTGGTTCCAGATTCCTGCGACGGGGGACGGAACCACGCAGGTGCGGTCGATAAGTTCAGCAGGGTCGAGCGTGCCGGCGTCGAACTGCACGGCCACTTCAAGCAGCACCGCAACCGCGCCGAGACCACCGATCGGCTGCGACACATAGTCATCACCCGAGACCACAACGTGGCCGCGATCGAGGTCACTCACGTGCAGCGACACTTGGGCGCCCGTGCCGACGAGCTGTTCCAGCGCTCGCAAGGTCGTCGCGAAGCCGCGCTTCGAGGCGTCAATGCGCGTCGACTGGTGGCGCGCGCCACGACGGGCAGGCGGAAGCTCGGCTTGAGCCGCCGCCTGCTCACGTCGCGTGCGCGGGGTCACCTCACCAAATGGTGACGCGCTGGTCGGCGTCAAGCCAGAGTTCGTCGGATTCGGTGACGTTGAACGCCTCGTAGAACGCATCGATGTTGCGCACAATCTGGTTGCAGCGGAATTCGGCCGGCGAGTGCGGGTCGATGGTGAGTAGGCGAATCGTCTCAGCCTCGCGCGACTTCTGTTGCCACACCTGAGCCCAGCTCAGCAGCAGTCGCTGCACGCCGGTGTAGCCGTCGATGACGGGAGCCTCAGCGCCACCGAGCGACAGCTCGTACGCCTTCAGCGCGATGCCGAGGCCACCGAGGTCACCGATGTTCTCACCGATCGTGAGGGCACCGTTGACGGTGTTCGAGGCGTCGAGGCCGACCGGAACCAGGGCGTCGTACTGCGCAATGAGGGAGGCAGTGCGCTCTTGGAAAGCCTTCTTGTCAGCTTCAGTCCACCAGTCTTCGAGCTTGCCGTCACCGTTGAACGTCGCACCCTGGTCGTCAAAACCGTGCCCGATTTCGTGGCCGATCACGGCGGCGATGCCACCGTAGTTCGCCGCGGCGTCGCGCTCGGCATCGAAGAATGGGAACTGCAGGATCGCCGCCGGGAACACGATTTCGTTCATGAGCGGGTTGTAGTACGCGTTGACCGTCTGCGGCGTCATGAGCCATTCGTCGCGGTCAATCGGCTCGCCCACTCGAGCGAACTGGCGGTCGTGCTCGTGCACGGCCGATGCACGCACGTTGCCGAGCAGGTCATCTGCTGACACGTCAAGCGTCGAGTAGTCGCGCCACTTCACCGGGTAACCGATCTTGGGCGTGAACTTGGAGAGCTTGTCGAGCGCACGCTCGCGGGTCTCGTCGCCCATCCAGTCGAGCTTCGTGATGCTCTGGCGGTACGCCTCGACGACGTTGGCGACGAGGTCGTCCATCGCGTCTTTCGCCGCGGGCGGGAAGTGGCGGTCAACGTAGACCTTACCGATCGCCTCCCCCATCGCGCCCTCGGTCAGCGAGACGCCGCGCTTCCAGCGCTCGCGAATGACCGGAACACCCGAAAGCACCGTGCCGTAGAACGCGAAGTTCGCGTCAACGAGCTCGTCGGTCAGGTACGGAGCGGCTGCGTGCACGACCTTGAAACGCAACCATGACACGAAGTCGGCGACGCGCTCAGCCGTCAGCACGGTTCCGAGCCCCTCAAAGAAGGAGGGCTGGTACAGCACAACCTCGTCCAGAGCGGCCGGGGAGTTCGGGGTGACCGCCTCACGCCACGGGGTCATGTCGACGCCGATGGTCTCCTGCATTTCAGCCCACGTGCGGAGGTTGTAGGTCGCGACCGAATCTCGGCTGCGCACGTTGTCCCAGTGGTGCGACGCGAGTTCTTTCTCGAGCTCGAAAATGCGTTGCGCTTGAGCGGCCGCGTCGTCGATGCCGCCGAGTGTCAGCATTTTCTCGATGTGCGCGACGTACTGCTCGCGCAGCTCGGCGAAGTTGTCGAGACGGAAGTAGCTCTCGTCCGGAAGCGTGATGCCGCCCTGCAGCAAGAACGGAACGTAGCGCTCCGGGTTGCCGGGGTCGGGCTCGACGAACATGCCAATGACGCTGGCGATACCTTCGCGGTCGAACTCACCGAGCACGGTGAGCAGGCTCGGCACGTCGGTGATGGCGTTCACGCGGTCAAGCAGCGGCTGCAACGGCGCGGTGCCGAGAGCGGCGATCGCGTCGGTGTTCATGAAGCTGGCGTAAATGTCGCCGGCCTTGCGGGCGTCAGTGCCCGGCTCAGCGGTGACGATCTCTTCGATGATTTCGTGTACGTGCTTTTCAGCCTGCTCGGCCAGCTCATTGAACGAGCCCCACCGGGCCTTGTCGTCAGGAATGTCAGTGCGAGCGATCCAGTCACCGTTGACGTGACGGTACAGATCGTCTTGCGGGCGGATTCCTTCGTTGAATTCTTCGGTTTTCAAGCCGGAAGGCTGGACAGCACTCATGCACCCACCCTATGCCGATCTCGCGCATCGACAGCCACGTTTCGGGGTTCTTTTTCGGTACACCCATAGGCTGAAGGGGTGACAGCGCCCTCGACCCTGAATCGCGACATTCTGGGGCTCGCTCTTCCGGCTCTCGGTGCTCTCATCGCCGAGCCGCTGTTTCTCATGCTCGACTCCGCCATGATCGGTCATCTCGGCACGGTTCCGCTTGCCGGTCTCGGTATCGCGGGCGCCGTTTTGCAGACGATCGTCGGGCTCATGGTGTTCTTGGCGTACTCCACGACACCCGCCGTCGCCCGAAAGTTTGGTGCCGGAGATACGCGCTCGGCCGTCTCGGTTGGTATCGACGGCATGTGGTTGGCGCTCGGGCTCGGCGCGATTCTGGCAACGGCCGGATACCTCACCGCCCCCTGGTTCGTGTCCCTCTTCAATGCGCCAGCCGACGTCGCTGAGCAAGCCACCACCTATCTGGGCATCTCGATGGGCGGACTGCCCGCGATGCTCATTGTGTTCGCCGCCACCGGTCTGTTGCGCGGCCTCCAGAACACGATGACGCCGCTCTGGATAGCCGGCATCGGCTTCGGGGCCAACGCCCTGCTCAACTACGTCTTTATTTACGTACTCGATTGGGGCATCGGTGGGTCGGCGGCCGGAACCGTCGCCGCGCAGTGGGGAATGGTCGGCGCCTACGTGCTGATCGTGACCCGCTTGGCCCGCCAGCACGAAGCGCGTCTGCGCCCGCAGCGCGAAGGCGTCGCCGGCAACGCCCGCAGTGGCGGGTGGCTTTTACTTCGTACCGTGAGTCTGCGGGTCGCACTGCTGTTGACCGTCGCGGTTGCCACGTCCCTCGGCACGGACGAACTCGCCGGCTGGCAAATCGCGTTCACGATGTTCTCCACCGCGGCGTTCGCCCTCGACGCGCTCGCCATCGCGGCACAGGCCCTCATCGGACTCGCGCTCGGCAAGAATGATCCGCGTCAGGCGCGCCTCGTGCTGCGGCGCACCCTGGCGTGGGGTGCGTGGTTTGGCGTGATCGTCGGCATCATCATTGCCGCGCTCAGCGGGGTCATCGGTTTCGTCTTTACCGGCAGTGCTGAGGTTGCGGCGCTCATCCTGCCCGCGCTCATCGTGCTCGCGATCGCGCAACCGGTGTGCGGCATGGTCTTCGTGCTCGACGGCGTGCTTATGGGAGCCGGCGACGCCAAGTACCTGGCCATCGTCGGCCTGCTCAACCTGGTTCCGACTCTCCCCGCGCTGTGGCTTGTGGCAGCCCTGCACCCGACCGGTTCCTGGGGGTTGGTGTGGGTCGCCGTGTGCTTCTTCGGCGTCTACATGCTCGCGCGCCTCGTCACCCTCGGCGCACGCATTCGTACCGATGAGTGGATTGACAGCAACATTTAGGGTGCAGAATCAACCGTTCGGCCTACTCTGGTCACATGACGAAGCGATTGTGGTTGACGACTCCGGCCGTTGCGATTGCGGCTTTGCTCACGCTCTCCGGTTGCAGCACCGCGCAGACGCCTGACACCGACGGCCCCGAGCCGACTGTCACACTCACGCAGCAGCCCGACACTGGTGATGAGCCGACGTTCGAGACGATTCTGCCGAAGAACTCGACCGGCGCTTCGGTCACGCTACGTTCGGAGGGCAACCTCACGCCGGGCGAACCGGTCGACGCGACGTCGAATGACGCCGCGGATGGCGGCTGGATCGCACAGTTCGCGTGCGCGTCAGATGGCGCGGTCACCGCCGAGGTTCTGATCAACGATGAGGTCGTCGTTGAATCCACCGCGGTCGAGTGCGAAACGGCAACGCCGACGAGCGTCAAGTTCTCGGGCGGCGGAACCATCACGTTGCGCATCACAGGTGAGGGCGAAGGCATCTACGTGTCGCAGCTCTCGAAGGATGGCGCCGTTTAAGGCTTCGCGCTCGGCGCGGCCGCGCTCAGCAGGGCGTTACTTCGCGTAGCGGCGGCACCACTCGTACATGACGATGGCGCCAGCTGCCGACGCATTGATAGAGCGCGTGGAACCATACTGCGTGATTTCGATGAAGGCGCCGGCTGCGGCGAGCGCCTCGGGTGAGAGCCCGGGCCCCTCTTGTCCGAAGAGCATGACGCAGCGTTCGGGTAGCTCGGCTTTGTCCACCGGCTTCGCGTCACCGACGTTGTCGATCGCGAGAATCGGCAGGTTTTCGCTGGCCGCCCACGCCGCGAATGCCTCGACAGTTTCGTGGTGCACGACGTGCTGGTAGCGGTCGGTGACCATCGCGCCGCGGCGGTTCCACCGGCGGCGACCGATGATGTGCACGGTGTCGGCGAGAAACGCGTTGGCGCTGCGCACGATCGACCCGATGTTCATGTCGTGCTGCCAGTTTTCAATCGCGACGTGGAAGGCGTGGCGCTGGGTGTCGAGGTCGGCAACGATGGCCTCCATCGTCCAGTACCGATACCGGTCGATCACGTTGCGGGTGTCACCCTCACGGAGCAATTCGGGGTCGTACCAGTCGCCCTCGGGCCACTCGCCCTGCCAGGGGCCGACGCCGTGGGTTGACCGCTCCGGGGTTTCTTCACTCACCCATCCAGCCTAATCGCTGGGGTGTGCGCACCCCGCCGTGCCTCCGGGCCGCCCCGCTGGTTCCGCTGCCTTCTCTGGTTCCGCCGCCCACTGGTTCCGGAACATTCTGTTTCATCGTGTGACGGCGTTTTTCTGCAATCAGAAACCCGGACGTACCGTTGTGACACCGATTGAAAGGATCACCATGCTCACCACCGCCCGCCTCCAGCAGTCACTTGCGACCGCTTGCGAGCAGGGCGAGATGTGTGTGCATGACCGGTCAGGCCACCAGCTGAGCGCGATTCAGTGGCGACTCGCGACGGCTACGCCGAGCGGCTGGGTCGACGCACTCGTGACGGCCGTCGAATCGGACGGCTGGATCATCGTGGCAACGCTCGACGGCGAAAGCACGCGGCTGTGGAACCACGCTGACCGCACCTCTTCGCTGCGCGTTGGTGAGCCGGTTTCGGTGCACACTCGCTACGACGTTTTCGTTGCGGGCGAGACGCGCTTTAACGTCGCGCGCTGACGACTCGGTGTGGGTTAGCCCATACCCATTGACGCCATCATCTTTTCGCATGCCTTCATGGCGGCTTCGCACGCCATCGCGCACATGCGGCAGGTTTCGCTCATCTCGGCGTGCTCGTTACAGCAGTCCATGCACGCTTTTGTCATCGCCATCGTGGCGTGAAGCATCGGCATCATGGTGTCGTTCGACATGGCCATGGGGTGCATCATCATCTTCATCATGGTCTGGCACATCTCTGCGCACATTGTGCTCATCGAGACGCACATGCCCATGCCGTTCATGCCTGCCATGGTTCCGGCGCACATCGTGCATGCCTGCATGCACGCGTTACAGGCCTCCATACACTCCTGCATGGCGGTCATATCCATCGAGGCCATCATGGTGTTGTCCATAGGCATGGACTTCATCATCGCGGTCATATCCATCACGGCGCGCTCCTTCGCTCGGGTGAGCGCGGAAACAACGCCCACGTGACTCCCATGCTACGACTGCGAGGGTGCGCCCACCAGGGTGCGGGAGTAAACGTTGGGTTTCGGGCAACTCTTCACGCGACAATCGCGCAGGGGCGGGTAGCCTGGTGCGGTGAGATCTCCTGCGGCCGACGACTATCTGAAGACCGTCTATGCCCACACGGAGTGGCAAGACGAAGCCATCACGCCCTCGGTGCTCGCGGGCAAGCTCGGTATTGCGCCATCGAGCGTCACCGAAATGGTGAAGAAGCTCGCGGCCGCGGGTTTTGTGTCACACGTTCCGTACGGCGCTGTGACGCTCACCGAGGCCGGCCGCGAGCGCGCACTTGCCATGGTGCGCCGTCACCGTCTCATCGAAACGTGGCTCGTGAAGACGTTCGACTACTCGTGGGACGAAGTGCACGACGAGGCTGAAATCCTCGAGCACGCACTGAGCGACCGGCTGCTGTCAAAGATTGACGCCCAGCTCGGCCACCCCCGCTTTGACCCGCACGGCGACGCGATTCCTGATGAAAACCTCGTCGTCGCGTTCACACCGTTCGTGTTGCTCGCCGACGCGCCTGTAGGTCACACCGGCGACGTATTGCGCGTGAGTGACCACGACCCGGATCTACTGCGTGCCATCGAAGAGGCCGGATTGCTCGTCGGAACCACGCTGATCGTCGCGGAGACCGGAGTCGTTATCGAGGGCGCGACCCGCATGGTTCCGCCCGGCGCCGCACGCTCCGTCTGGCTTACGGCGTAAGGCGTCGAGCCTGCCCGGTCGCGCAACCGGGCCCGCTGTTTCGGGCGCAGCCCTCGTGGTTCCGCTCGGCGCGGCGCAGGCGTATCCCGATGGTTCCGCCCACGCGACGGCTTAGTCGAGCGTCTTGATGGCGTCGACGACGGCGTTCCAGAATCCGTCGACGTCGAGGCCGACGGCAACGTACGCGTTGGGTTCACGGTCGAGCACGCCGTGCAGGTCGACGCTCGTCGCGCCCGCCGTGTGCGTGCCCTTCGTTTCGACATCGAGGCGCACGTGCACAACCTCGACCGTCTCGGGAGCGGCGAGTACGGCGACGGCGACCGGGTCGTGCAGGGGGCCATCGGGCATGCCGTAGACCGTTTCGTTAGTGTCGCAGAAGAAGCGCATCAGGTCGTCGCTGAAGCGGCTGGTGTTGTTGCCGATCGCGATGATACGCTCACGCACCTCGGCGGTGAGGAGTGCCTGGTGGGTGACGTTGAGTCCGACCATCGTGAACTTGACGCCAGATTCGAGCACGAGCGCGAGAGCTTCAGGGTCGACGAGGGCGTTGAACTCGGCGTACGGGGTGGCGTTGCCGCGCTCGGTCGAGCCGCCCATCCACACCACTTCGCGAATGCGTGACATGAGGTCGGGGCGGTCGCGCAGCAGGATCGCGACGTTCGTGATCGGCCCGGTCGCGACGATGGCGATGGGTTCGGTCGACGCCTCAATCACGTCGACCATGAGCTGCTGAGCGCTGCGCTCATCGAGGGTCATCGTTGGTGTCGGGAGTTCGGGGCCGCCGAGGCCGTTTTCGCCGTGGATCCACTCCGCAGTTTCGAGTTCGCGCTCAAGCGGACCGGAAGCGCCGGCGGCGATCGGCACGTCATTGACACCAGCGACGGTGAGGGCGACGCGCGCGTTCATCGTGGTGAGGGGCAGCGGAACATTGCCGCCGACCGTGGTGACGCCGCGAACGTCGATGGTCGGGTTGCCGAGCGCCAGCCACAGCGCAACGACGTCGTCGTGGCCGGGGTCGCAGTCAACGATGACGGGAATGGTGCTCACAAGAGACCTTTCAAACAGGGTGAAACAGATTAGTCGCGGGGCGACTGGGCGGCCTCAAACGGCCAGGTGGTGCGCGTCGCTTCTTCGCAGAACGCCCACACTTCGCGCCCAACTTCAGGCAAGCGCGAATGCACGGTGAGCGTCGTCGACTTGGCCGCGGGGTAGACGCGGGGTGGTCCGGTGAAGGTGCGCGCGGGGCCGACAAGGTCGCCGCCCTGCACTTGCGGGTCGATGAGCGCGCGTACCTGAGATGCCGCCCCAGCCTCTTTCGATTGGCTGACGGGTGCCTGCAGGTTCGCGAAGAATCGCTTGCTGCGGCGCACTTCGTTGACGCCAGCAACGGCATCGGTGCGGCCGCTCAGCGAATAACCGGGGTGAGCGATGACGTTGGTGACGGCGACATCTGCTTCATCGCAGCGGCGCTGTGCTTCGGCCGCGAGTACCTGCGCCATGAACTTCGACTGCACGTAGGCGCGCGCGCCGCTGTAGTTATCTTTGAGCTCGGGGTCGATTTTGGTGGTCTTCCACGATGCCGTCGAGATGGATCCGAGCCACACCATGCGGCCGGTGCCGAAATCGCGGCCCGCCTTCGCGAGCGTCGGCAACAGGCCAGCGGCGAGAGCGAAGTGACCGAGCACGTTTGTCGTGAGCACGATCTCGTGGCCGTCGACCTCTTCGCGCTTGCGTGGCGGGTGCACGATGCCGGCGTTCAGAATGACACCATCAAGGCGGTCGTGCGATGACAGGCTCGCGGCAGCCGATCGCACCACCGAACGCTTCGTGACGTCGATGATCATCGATTCCAGCGAAGCCCCAGGAACACGACGCCCGATGGCAGCGCGAGCCGCGGTCAACTTGTTGACGTCGCGGCCGCTCAAAATGACGTGCGCACCCGCCGAAGCGAGCTGTTCGGCCGAGAAGAATCCGAGGCCCGAGGTTGCTCCGGTGACCAAATAGGTGCGCCCAGCAAGACTCGGGAGCGCACGCGCATCCCACGAATCCCGGGAACCAACCACGTGGCAACCCTATCCGGTTTCTGCGCCTCTCCGTCACCGTGCTCGCGTGCGTATGCCCTGGTTCCGCTCGCCCACCGGGTGACTTTGCGCGACCCACTGTCCTGAAACCCGTAGTTTGTAGCGAAACCCATAAAAAATGGCCCAAAAAGCACGGCCCCCACGACAGAGTACGGCTCTCGCGACCGCGGATGGGGACGGAACCACGAAGCACGAACCGCGGAACCACGGAGCGTCATTTTGATTGCGGGGGTTGGGCTGTGACTATATGGTCAAAATGTGACCAAGCGCATCGCGGCCGTCGTTCAAACCGCTGCCGAAGGAAAACACCCATGAGTGAACGTGACATTCTGTTCCTGGTTTCGACCGTCATTGTGGCGTCGACCCTGGTCGTTTTCGTGTGGCAGTACATCCGTAACCGCAACGACGAAAAGAAGAACAAGTAAGCGCCGGCAGGTTTCCCCACCGGCGCTTCCCAAAACCATGAATTACTGGGGTGCGAGACCCAGGTCGTCGAGGTCGATCGCGGCACGCCACTGCAGGCCCGCGTCTTCAATCGCGGCCTGTGCACCGGTCTTGCGGTCAACGATAACGATGACGGCAACAACCTCGGCACCAGCAGCGCGCAACACCTCAACGGCCTTGAGCGCCGACTGACCGGTCGTCGACGTGTCTTCGACAACGATGACACGCTTGCCCTCAACCTCGGCACCCTCGATCTGGCGACCGCGGCCGTGGTCTTTCGGCTCCTTACGAACGACGAATGCGTCGAGCGGCTTGTCGGTGCCAGCCGACGCGTGCATCACGGCGTTCGCGATCGGGTCGGCACCCAGCGTCAGACCTCCAACGGCGACGACACCGTCAAACTCGCTTGCGAGCTCCGCCGTCAGGCGGCCAATCGCGGGAGCAGCACGGTGGTCAAGCGTCAGGCGACGCATGTCAACGTAGTACGACGCCTTCTTGCCGCTCGACAGGGTGAAGTCGCCGTGGAAGACGGCCTCACTCTTGATGAGCTCAATGAGCATCTGGCGGTCAGCTTCCAGGGCGGGCGACGAGAACGCGGTCATGCCCCCAATTCTATGCGGGGGTGGCGGCGAAAATTCTCGCGTCATGCCCGAGTGCCAGTGCGGCGGCGCCCATGATCGCGCCTTCGTCGCCGAGGGACGGAACCATGACCGCAACATCGCGGGCATATGCCAGCACGCTGGTGTCGCGGATCACCGCTCGTACCCGATCGAGGTAGTCGGCGGCGACGTGTGAGAAGCCGCCACCAATCACGATCGCATCGACGTCGATCAGGGTCGCCATGCTCCCGAGCCCGCGGCCCATCGCTCGTGTCGGCGATCACTTCGTCAGCTACAACGCCCGGCATCGGCCGGTCGACGAGCACGATCGGGGTGCCGCCGCCAATCTCCTGTCGCAAATACGAAACGTCGGTCTGTTCCGGAATGACAACGACCAGGCCATCGAGGCGACGACGCACGACGCTCTGCAGCACGCGGGTCGCTTGCTCGGGATCATCGGTCGCGGAGGCAATCAGCACGAGCATGCCCTCGCTCTGCGCCCGCTCTTGAACGGCGTGCGCGAGCTGCGCGAAGAACGGGTCAGAACCGCCACTTCCACGCGCTCGCCCGCGGCGTGCTCATCGGCACCGCAACCCCGTAGGTCTGAAGAACAGCGGAACCGGGGGTGCTGTCGCCGGGTGTCGGTGGTGAACCGTAGGCTGGTGGCATGCGCATTGCCACCTGGAACGTCAACTCGATTCGCGCGCGCGTTGTGCGCACTGTGGAATTCGCCGTGCGCGAGAACATCGACGTGCTCGCGATGCAAGAGATCAAGTGCAAGCCGGAGCAGTTTCCGTACGCAGAGTTCGAAGCTGCCGGCTACCACGTGGTCGCGCACGGCCTGAATCAGTGGAACGGCGTTGCCATCGCGAGCCGCGAGCCCATTGAAGATGTTGAGCTCGCCTTCGCCGATATGCCGGGCTTCTTGAAGGGCTACGAAGGCCCCGATGCGCCGCTCGAAGCGCGTGCGATTGGCGCGACGATCAACGGCGTGCGGGTGTGGAGCCTGTACACGCCCAACGGTCGCGCGCTCGATGACCCGCACATGACGTACAAGCTGCACTGGCTCGACGCGCTCGCCCGCCACACCGAGGCCGAGCTCGCCGCCAACCCCGAGCTCAAGCTCGCCCTCGTCGGCGACTTCAACGTCGCCCCGTTCGACGAAGACAACGGCGACCCGACGATCGTCGAGGGCGTGTCAACGCACGTCTCGCCGCCCGAGCGCGCAGCCTTCGCTGCGCTGCAGTCGGCCGGCCTGACTGATGTTGTGCGTCCGCTGGTTCCGACGGGGTACACGTATTGGGACTACAAGCAGCTGCGCTTCCCTCGCAACGAGGGGCTGCGCATCGACTTCATCCTGGGCTCCCCCGCCTTCGCCGACGTGGTTTCGGGTGCGTTCATCGCGCGCGACGAGCGCAAGGGCGAGATTCCCAGCGACCACGTTCCGGTGGTTGTCGACCTCGATCTCGACCCGGTCGATGACGACGACATCCCGATGATTTTCGGGTAACGCCGACGGGCGCAACCGGGTAGGCGCTACCCGTTCTCCCCCATGTACGCTTCGGGGCCCTCGTCCGCAGCCTGTGGTTCCATGTAAAGGAATTCCAGAATGTTGCCGTCGAGGTCTTCGAGCGTGCGGGAGTACATGAAGCCGTAGTCTTGCGCTTCGCGCGGTTCGGAACCACCGGCTGCGATGCCCGCCACCAGGGTCGAATCGACGTGCTCACGAGAGTCACGGGTCAACGCGATGATCGCCTGCGCGTTGTCACGCGGGTCGACGATGGCCTTGTCGGTGAACGTCGTGAAGTAGTCGCGGGTGAGCACCATGAAGTGCACCTGGTCGCTCCACACCACGGAGGCCGCGTTGTGGTCGGTGAAGAGGGGGTTGATCTGGCAACCGAGGGCCGTGTAGAACGCCTTTGCCTTGTCGAGATCCGACGTGGGCAGGTTGACGAAAATCATGGTCATGACGTGCCTTTCTTGTGGAGGGACAGCGCACACATAGTGCCAATGACCGCGATGGCGGGTCACGGGGTTGCAAATCTCCGTCGCGTGGCGCAGGCGCCGCTTGCCTCCCCCGCCTACGGTGGAACTATGGCCGAAGTTCTTGCCCGCCCGGCGCCCACCGAGCAGGAGTACCGCACTGATCTCTGGATCGCGCTGGGAATGTTTATCGTCGGCGTCATCAGCGCCGGCCTCATGACGGTCGTCAACCTCTACGGTACGAGCCAGGTCGGCATCGAGTGGGCCCTGCTCACGACTGCGATCAACAGCGCGGCCCTTGCCGTGCGCCGCCGTTATCCGATTGCAGTCGCCGCAGTCGTCTGCGCCACGTACTTCGCGAGCGTGACCTTCCAGGTTCCGGAAGTCCACGTCGGCAACATCGCAATGTTCATCGCCCTGTTCACCGCGGGCGCGTGGGTCAACAATCGCCGCCTCGCGTTCTGGGGCCGGGCCATCATCACGACGCTCATGATGGTGTGGCTGTTCGTCAATATGTATATGGCCGCGACCGTTCCGATCGAGGGCGACGGCGGCCTGTCGCGCGCGGGCGCTTTCTCCCCTTACGTCGCCTACATGCTGCTGAACGTGCTGATCAACATCGCGTTCTTCGGTGGCGCCTGGTTCATGGGTGACCGCTCCTGGAACGCCGCGGTCGAAGAAGAACGCTTCCGCGAACGCACTCGCGAACTTGAGGCCGAGCGTGAACTCACCGCCGCCCAGGCCGTGGCCCTCGACCGTGTCGCCATCGCCCGCGAACTGCACGACGTCGTCGCGCACCACGTCTCAGCGATGGGTGTGCAGGCCTCGGCCGCGCGCCTCAGGATGACAAAAGATCCGCAGGCCGCAGCCGAAGCTCTCACCACGATTGAGACGTCAGCCCGCACCGCCATCACCGAGTTGCGCTTGCTTCTCGAGACCCTGCGCACGCCCGACAACGGCACAAACGAAAACGGGTTCGCCTCGACCCTTGGTCTCTCCGGCCTGGATGACCTCGTGAAGCACGCCAACGACGCGGGCATGCCGACGGCCTTCACCGTGCTCGGCGATAAGCGCGAGGTCCCGGGCGTCGTGCAGGCCAATCTGTACCGCATCGCCCAGGAGTCGCTCACGAACGCCCGCCGCCACGGTGGACCCGACGCGACCGCCGATGTGCGCCTGCGTTACACCCCGACGTTCGTCGAAATCGAGGTCAGCAACACGGGCCGCCCACCGCTCGCGCTGCGCCCCGGGCTCGGGCAGCTGGGCATGCGAGAGAGGGCAGCTGCGTCGGGCGGAACTATTGAGCTGGTTCCGCGCACGCATGGCGGAATGTTGGTACGCGCGCAAATGCCGTTGGCGGAGGTTTTCGTATGATTCGTGTGGTTCTGGTCGATGATCATGCCGTGATGCGGGCGGGGTTCCGCATGATTTTGACCTCGACGGACGACATCGAAGTGGTGGGCGAAGCATCAACCGGGCGCGAGGCGATCGCGATCGCGCACGAGCTGCAGCCCGATGTGATCTGCATGGACGTGCAGATGCCTGACATGGACGGCCTCGAAGCGACGCGCCAGATCGTGGCCGACCCTGCAGTTGGCGCGGCGATTGTCGTGGTGACAACGTTTGACCGCGACGACTACGTCTTTCAAGCACTACAAGCGGGCGCGAGCGGATTCTTGCTCAAGAACGCCAGCCCAGACGAGCTGATTTCGGCTGTGCGGGTGGCTGCCGCTGGCGATGCATTGTTGGCGCCCGAAGTGACGAAGCGCGTGATCGAGCGGTTCGCCGCCGAGTCGGCGGGGTCTTCGGGGGCGGCCGGTGCGGGTGCTTCGGGTGCTGTACGTGCGGGGGCGTCTGGCGCGAGCTCAAGCCCCTCCGCTGCATCGCCGGGCGCTACGACAATCGACGTCGACCTCACCGATCGTGAGCGCGAAGTACTGTGCCTGCTGGCTCGTGCGCTCTCCAACGCGGAGATCGCGGCCGAGCTCTTCATCGGCGAGGCAACCGTGAAATCACACGTCTCGAACCTGCTCGCCAAGCTCGGCGCCCGCGACCGCGTCGGCGCCGTCGTCTACGCCCACCGCCACGGCCTCGCATAGCCCAGCCCCACTGGTTTCGGCGGCACGTTTCGTCTCACTCCGCTCGCTCAACTGTCAGTGTGGGTGGGAAAAGCGAAACGCACTGACCGTTCGGGTTCGGTCAGTGCGTTTCCTGAAACGTCTGGTGCTTACGCGCCGACGAGCTCCTCAGCCGGAACATAGCGCTCGATGAGCGCCTCGAAGGCTGCGAGGTAAGAGCGCAGGAATTCTGCGGTGCCCTCGTTCGTCACTTCACCGTCTTCGGTGAACAGGTCGGGGGTCGTCTGCACATAGCCCTCGGGCTGACCGAGAACCGGTGCGTTGTAGTGGCTGAAGATGGCCTTCAGGTGCTGCTGAGCAGCAGCCGTAGCGATGCCACCACCCGAGGTTCCGATGATGGCAACGGGCTTGCCGTCGAACGAACCCTGGCCCCACGGGCGTGCCGACCAGTCCAGAGCGTTCTTCAAGACACCCGGAATCGAGCGGCTGTATTCGGGGGTCACGATGATGACGCCGTCAACGTCAGCGATGGCCTGCTTGAAGGCAACAGCCTCGGCGGGGTAGTTCGCGTCGTGGTCGGGCGAGTAGAAGCCAAGCTCCTTGATGGAGATTTCTTTCAGTTCGACACCCTCGGGAGCGAGACGCTCAAGAGCCTTTGCCAGACGGCGGTTGATTGAGGTCGACGAGATCGAGCCGACGATGTATCCAATGGTGCGAGTCATGGTTATATTCAAACGCATGTAAATGCAAGTCGCAGATCGAGGGCGTCATACTCAGCAACCTCTCAGCACTCCCCAGCCCCGCGGTTCCGCCCTCAACACGCCCATCTCCCCCTTCGAGAACGTGCCCTCCCCCTCACGGCGGAGGGGACATTTCCACCCCACGGCGGATGTGCCAACACCGCCGAATTTCTAGATTGGAACCATAGGGAAGGAGCGGAAATGCTAAAGCTCAACGGGATCACCAAGAACTACGGAACCAGGCAGGTGCTCGGCAACGTATCGTTCACCGTCGCAGACAATCGCCTCACCGGCTTCGTCGGAGGTAATGGCGCCGGCAAGACGACCACCATGCGCATCATCCTGGGTGTTCTGGCACCCGATGGCGGCGAGGTCACGATGAACAGCCAGCCGTTGCAGACCGCTCAGCGTCGCCACTTCGGCTACATGCCGGAAGAGCGTGGTCTCTACCCCAAGATGGGTGTGCTCGACCAGGTGTCGTACTTCGCTCGCCTGCACGGTTTCAGCAAGCGCGACGCGACGCACAAGGCAACCGTTCTTCTCAACGAACTCGACCTCGGCGAGCGCCTGAACGACAAGATTGAGTCGCTCTCGCTCGGTAACCAGCAGCGCGTGCAGATCGCCGCTTCTCTCGTGCACGACCCCGAGGTCCTCATTCTCGACGAGCCGTTCTCGGGCCTCGACCCGATCGCGGTCGACACCGTCGCTCAGGTTCTGCAGTCGCGTGCCGCCCAGGGCGTTTCTGTGCTGTTCTCCAGCCACCAGCTCGACGTGGTTGAGCGCCTGTGTGATGACCTCGTCATCATTGCAGGTGGTGAGATTCGCGCCGCCGGTAGCCGCGAGGCCCTGCGCGAACAGCATGCTTCGAACCAGTACGAACTCATGTCAACGGCCGACGCCGGCTGGCTGCGCACGCAGCCCGGCGTTCGTGTCACGTCATTCGAGGGCGGTAACGCCCAGTTCATCGCCGACAGCCCGGCCGTCGCACACACCGTGCTTCGTACCGCGCTGACCCACGGCGACGTCACCAGCTTTAGCCCTCTGCGCCCATCGCTGGCGCAGATCTTCAAGGAGGTCATCCAGTGAGTGCCACCGTTAGCCCCAGCTTTGGCCAGTCCGTCGCCCTCGTGGCGGAGCGCGAGGTCAAGTCCAAGCTGCAGAGCAAGGCGTTCGTGGTCTCGACGCTTATTCTGTTCGCGATTGTTCTCGGCGGAATCCTGTTCTCCGGCTTCAGCGGTGACGCGCTGAGCTCGAAGACGAAGGTGGCGGCCACCGGAACCTCCGCTTCACAGCTTGCCGAGGTTCCGGGTCTCGAAGTGGTTGAGGTGAACTCCGACGACGCGGCAAAGGAGGCTGTGCGCGACGAGTCGGCCGAGGCCGCCGTTGTTACCGACAGCGCCTCCCCCACGGGCTACACGATCGTGACTCTCACCGAAGTCGACAGCTCGCTGACGTCGGTGTTGTCGATCGCCCCGAAGACCGAGATTCTCGAGCCCAGCACCACCGATCCGTTCATGCGATACATCGTCGCGATCGCCTTCGGCGTCGTGTTCATGATGGCGGCGACGATGTTCGGCACGACGATCACGCAGTCGGTCATCGAAGAGAAGTCGACCCGCGTCGTAGAGATTCTGATCTCGACGATCTCGACCCGCGCGCTGCTCGCCGGCAAGGTGCTCGGCAACACGATTCTCGCAATGATGCAGGTGATCGGCATCGTCGTGGTGGCCATCATTGGCCTCACGATCACGGGTCAGAGCGGACTCCTCGGCATGCTCGGCGCGCCACTCGTCTGGTTCGCAGTGTTCTTCTTCTTCGGCTTCATCCTGCTCGCCGCGATGTTCGCAGCGGCCGCCTCGATGGTGTCGCGTCAGGAAGACGCCGGTGCCACCACCACGCCGATCACGATGCTGATCATGATTCCCTACGTGCTGATCATCGTGTTCAACGACAACTCGGCAGTGCTCACGGCCATGTCGTACGTACCGTTCTCCGCCCCGGTTGGCATGCCGATGCGACTGTTCCTCGGTGAGGCACAGTGGTGGGAGCCGCTGCTCAGCCTCGCGATTCTGATCGCCACCGCCGCGCTCGCCATCGTGATCGGCGCGAAGATCTACGACAACACGCTGCTCAAGATGGGCAGCCGCGTCACGCTGAAGGAAGCCCTGAAGGGCTAGTCAGCAGCCCGCTGCACCAGGATTCCGTCGGCATCAGCCCAGACGGTCATTCCCGGAACAAAGGTGGCGCCGCCGAAGGAGACGACAACGTCAACTTCGCCGGCGCCATCTTTTGCGCTTTTGCGCGGGTTTGACCCGAGCGCTTTGATGCCGATCGGTAGGCGTGACAGCGCGAGACGGTCGCGCACAACACCGTTGATGATGACCCCAGCCCAGCCGTTGTGCACAGCAGACGCCCCGATGAGGTCACCCACGAGCGCCGACTCCAGCGACCCGCCGCCGTCAACGACGAGCACCTGCCCGTGACCATCAGTGGCGAGCGTCTGTTTCACGAGCGCGTTGTCGCGAAAGCACCGAATCGTGCGCACACGGCCGGTGAAGGCTGTGCGGCCGCCCATATCGCTCATCACGAGGCTGACAGAATCAAGCGCTTCGCCGTGCTCATCGTAGAGATCGGCGGTCTGAAAAGTGCGGGTCATAGTGGAACCATATGTGGGGTTGCGTGCGCCCGTTGGGCTTGCAGAGAAGAAAAAGTTGGCGATCTTCTGATCGCGCAAAACTTGGCGACGTGACGTGCCAAACTTGCACGATGACCACCCCTGCCGCTGCACCCAGCGACGATGCTGGTTCGGGTGCGACCCGCGATGGTTCCGGACTCCCCTTCGAAGGATCAGACGCGATAGCTTCGACCGAGATCCCATACTCGGACATGCCGATCATGGGCGAAGCGCTCGCACACGAAGACGGCGCCGCGCCGGAGAACACCGGCCGCTCGCTGTGGCGCGACGGCAACTTTCTCACGATGTGGTCGGGGCAGGCGCTCGCACAGCTCGGCTCGCAGATTGCGGAGCTTGCGATTCCGACCCTTGCCGTCATTCTGCTGAACGCGAGCGAGCTCGAGGTCGGGTTCTTGAACGCGTCGGCGGTCGCGGCATTCTTGCTCGTCGGCCTGCCGGCGGGTGCGTGGGTTGACCGCATGCGTAAGCGTCACGTCATGATCGTGGCCGACGGCGTGCGTGCGCTGGCGCTGGCCGTGCTGCCGCTGTTGTGGTTCTTGGGATCCCTCGAGATGTGGCACATGTTCGTGGTCGCGGCGATCGTCGGCATCGCGAACGTGTTCTTCGATGTGTCGTATCAAAGCCTCGTGCCCTCGCTCGTCCCCGCGCATCAGATTGCTGAGGCGAACGGCAAGCTGGAGTCGACCGCACAGGTCGCCGGTATCGCCGGCCCTGCTGTGGGTGGCTGGCTCGTGGGCGTACTGACCGCGCCGTTCGCGATCTTGGCCACGGTCGGCACGTACGTGCTCGGCCTCATCGCGCTGCTGTTCACAAAAGACACCGAACACCTGGAGCCGCGTCTCGAGAAGGGTTCCCTCGCCTCTGACATTGACGAGGGTCTGCGGTGGGTGTTCGGCAACCGCTATCTGAAGCGCATTGTCGCAACCACCGCGGTGAGCAACTTCTTCAGCACGCTGTCGTTCACGCTGCTGCCGATCTTCATCCTGCGCGAGCTGGGGCTTTCGGTCGCGAACATGGGTCTCATCTTCTCGCTCGCGGCCGTCGGCGGCTTGCTTGGCGCGATGTCGGTGAAGTTTGTCATCGCCAAGCTGGGCGAGGCGCCGGCGATTCCGATTTCGGCAATCGGATTCAGCCTCACCGCACTTCTCCTGCCCGTCGCAGCCATGGTTCCGTCTGTCGCTTTCGCCCTGCTCATCGTGCAGGGCTTCATCGCGAGCTTCACGGTGCTGGTGTACAACATCACTCAGGTGACGTTTCGTCAGCGCATCACGCCGCGGCACCTGCTGGGTCGTATGAACGCGTCGATTCGCTTCGTGGTGTGGGGCGTCATGCCGATCTCGGCGCTGCTCGCGGGCTTCTTGGGCGATCAGTTTGGCGTGGTGTTCACGATGTGGGTGGGTGCTGTGGGCCAGGTCGTGAGCGCACTGTTTGTGATTTTCGGACCCTTCTGGAGCACACGAGAACTGCCGGCCACGGCAGATGCGTGACCGGCAGTTCTTTTTTGGCTCGGTTTTAGTTCTCGGTGGTGAGGACGAGACCGGAACCATCGACTGAGACGTCGACGCGAACCGTGTCACCGTCACGAACGTTGCCAGAAAGCAGCGCCGTGGCGAGCTTGTTCTGCACCTCGGTCTGAATCAGACGACGCAGCGGACGAGCTCCGAAGATCGGGTCGTAACCGCGTTCGGCGAGCCAGGCACGAGCGTCGGGAGTGACCGCCAGGGTGAGGCGGCGCTCCTTCAGGCGGCGCTGTAGCTGAGCGATCGCCAGCTCAACGATCTGCGAGAGGTCGTCGACGCTCAGAGCCTGGAACATGACGATGTCGTCGAGACGGTTGATGAACTCCGGCTTGAACGCCTGGCGCACGAGCGCCATAACGCTCTCACGCTTGACGTCGGTCGTGAGGGTCGGGTCGATCAGAATCGGCGAGCCGATGTTGCTCGTCAGAATCAGAATGACGTTACTGAAGTCGACCGTGCGACCCTGACCATCGGTCAGGCGGCCATCATCCATCACCTGCAGCAGCACATCGAAGACCTCGGGGTGCGCCTTCTCCACCTCGTCGAGCAGCACGACGCTGTAGGGGCGACGGCGCACGGCTTCGGTGAGCTGGCCACCGGCTTCGTAGCCGACGTACCCCGGAGGGGCACCGACGAGTCGCGACACCGAGTGCTTCTCGCCGTACTCCGACATGTCGATACGAATCATGGCGTGTTCGTCATCGAAGAGAAACTCCGCGAGAGCCTTCGCCAGCTCCGTCTTACCGACACCCGTCGGACCGAGGAACAGGAATGATCCCGTCGGGCGACCCGGGTCAGAGATGCCTGCGCGCGAACGACGAACCGCGTCGGAAACCGCGCGAACGGCGTCCTTCTGACCGATCAGTCGCTTGCCGAGCTCATCCTCCAGGTGGAGGAGCTTTTCGGATTCACCCTGCATGAGCTTGCCGACCGGAATGCCTGTCCAGGCGGCGATGACCGCGGCGATGTCTTCGTCAGTGACCTGCTCGTTGACCATGCGGGGTTCGTCGGCGGAGAGAGCTTCGGCTTGTTCAGCCTCTGCGATCTCTGCCTGCAGACGCTTTATCGTTTCGTACTCGAGTTTGGAAGCCTTGGCGTAGTCGGCCTCGCGCAACGCACGGTCACGCTGGGTGATCGCATCGTCGAGCTTCTTCTTCAGGTCACCCACACGGTTGAGACCCTGGCGCTCACGAGCCCAGCGCTCTTCGAGGACGGCGAGGTCCTTCTCCAGCCCGCCCAGCTGCTCACGCAGAGCGGCAAGACGCTCCTTCGAAGCAGGATCCTTCTCCTTCTTCAGCGCGAGCTCTTCGAGCTTCATGCGGTCGACCTGGCGCTTGAGCTGGTCAATTTCGACCGGCGAAGAGTCAATCTCCATCTTGAGACGGGACATCGATTCGTCGATCAGGTCGATCGCCTTGTCGGGCAGTTGACGGCTCGGCAAGTAGCGGTTCGAAAGGGCGGCAGCCGCAACGAGCGCACTGTCGGCAATCGTCACACCGTGGTGTGCTTCATAGCGACCCTTGAGGCCGCGGAGGATCGCAATCGTGTCTTCGACCGACGGCTCGCCAACGTAAACCTGCTGGAAGCGACGCTCGAGAGCGGCATCCTTCTCGATGTACTCGCGGTACTCGTTGAGCGTGGTGGCACCGATGAGGCGCAGTTCACCGCGGGCAAGCATAGGCTTGAGCATGTTCGACGCGGCAACCGAGCCTTCGCCACCGCCCGCGCCCATCAGCACGTGAAGTTCGTCAATGAAGGTGATGACCTTGCCGTCAGACTCGGTGATCTCCTTGAGCACGTTCTTAAGGCGCTCTTCGAACTGGCCGCGGTACATGGCGCCGGCAACCAGCGCAGACATGTCGAGCGAAATCAGCTCTTTGTCTTTCAGGCTCTCGGCGACGTCGCCCGCGACGATGCGCTGAGCGAGACCTTCAACCACGGCCGTCTTACCGACGCCGGGTTCGCCGATGAGAACCGGGTTGTTCTTGGTACGACGCGTCAACACCTGGCTAACGCGACGGATCTCTGCATCACGCCCAATGACAGGGTCAAGCTTGCCCTGACGGGCGCGGTCGGTGAGATTAATGCCGAACTGCTGGAGTGCGCTTTGCTGCTCCTCCTGCGTGGCGGGGTTGGTGTTGTTCAATTCGTCCTCCCGTTCACCACTCAAAGTTGAGTCGATATGACTCAACTTTATCACCGCGCACGTTTTTGGGCTAGTCATACACCTGCGAGATCGCCGAGTACCTGTCCCCGGCAACCACCCTCCCCACCGCACCCATGGTTCCGCACCACCTATGGTTCCGGCAGTCAATGGTTCCGCCCGACCCTGGTTCCGCACCCCTGGTTCCGGAACCAGCCGCACCTCCCCGCCGAATCAACGACCGTTCTGCACGACTCGATTCGGTACGCACGTAAAACCCGCCACAGCAGCAACACCAGTCACAGTTTTCACGCACGTGCGTGCAGAACGGTCGTTTGCGGGCGGGTTTTGGCGGGGACGCGTGACCGTTATGCAGGATTTGGAACGATCTGCAGGAAAAATCTGCCCGTTTCAGACCGATTTCACTCGAGATTCCTGCAGAACGGCACCGGAACCACGTGGCGCGGGCGCCGGAACCGTGGGTCCAGAAACAAGGAGCACGTCCCGGAACCTCGGATCAGTCGTCGGCGGGGCTGGGCTTGGGAGGCTTGGGCGCCTTAGGCGGGAGCAAGCCCATCAGGCGACGCACGTCGGCGCGGCCACGGAGGATGAAGATCGTGCCGATCAGCCACAGCGGAATCTGCGCCAAGAACGCAATGCGAAACGCGTCGAGCGTGTAGGTCTCGGGCGAGCCCGCGCCCTGCAGGTCGAGCAGCAGACCGATCGCAAAGATCACGGTGAGGGCTGAGATGAAGCCACCCGCGTTAACGAGTCCGGTCGCGGTCGACAAGCGGTGGGCGGGGTTGTGTGCACGCGTGTGGTCAAACGCGATCATCGACGCGGGGCCGCCCGTAGCGATCGCAAACGCGAGCACGATCAACAGCCAGATCGGTGCGGGGCCCGGCCAGAGGATGACGGCCATCCACGCCACGAATTGCAGCGCCACCGTCGGCAACACCAGGCCGTACGACCGATGCAGCGGGTGGCGTCCCGACAGCGTGCCCAAAATCGGCCCCATGATCATGCTAAACACGACCAGGAGCGTCGTGATGAGCGACGCCACTTCACGCGACTGGCCCTCACCCGCCGTCAAGAACGGCACGCCCCACAGCATCAAAAACGCGGTGCCGGCGAACGGTGTCGTGAAGTGCGACCAGAAGCCGAGGCGCGTGCCCGGGTTCTGCCACGCCTCCCCCAGCGACTGCCGCAAGTCAAACGAGCTCTTAACCACGCGAATTGCACCCGTGTCGGTGTTCACCGAAACGTCGGCGCCCACCGTCGCCGGGTGGTTGCGCACAATCAGGAAGACGAAGACGGCGAAGACAGCCGTTGTTCCGGCGAGCGTGGCAAACGCGACCTCCCAACTCGTGGCGTGCAACAGCATGGGCAACGGAACCAGGGCGAGTAGCTGGCCGAGTTGCCCCACGGTTCCGGTTAACTGCGCCATGAGCGGCGCGCGCTGCGCGGAATACCACGTTGACACGAGGCGCAAGACACCCGGGAACAGCGCCGCATCACCAGCGCCCAGAAGCATGCGCGCAGCAATCGCGACGCCGACGTTGGGTGAGAACGCCATGACAAGCTGGCCAACGACAATCATGCTGAGTCCGACTGTCATGATGGGGCGCGCACCGAATCGGTCGAGCAAAAGCCCCGCCGGAATCTGCATGATCGCGTACACACCAACCTGCAGCACGGCGAACATCGACAGCGTTGATGCGTCGGCCGAGAAGCGGTCGGCCGCTTCAACACCGAGCGCCGAGAGCGATGAGCGGTTCGTGATCGAGAGCACGTAGGCGAGTACTCCGACGGTCCAGATGATCCATGCCCGCACGCTTGGGGCTCGGTTCGCCTCCACGAAGCCTCCTTCTCCGGTCCAATCCTGCCACTGTCGGTGCGAAGTGCGTATTGTGAGGGTCACTTCTCGCAATACATCGGAGTCATCATGACGAACGCCACCCCACCGACCGGCGGTTTTGATCCGCAGTCCGGCGGTGTTGATTCGCAATACGGAACCACGCCCTTCGGCACGGCGCCACCACAGTTTGGCGGGGGTATGCCGGGCCGCGGGCAAGCGAAGTTCGGCAAGATCGGCACGATCCTTGCCATCATCGCCACGGTCATCGGCGCGCTTCAGGGGCTGCTCGTCACCATGTTCGTCCAAGCCGGCGCCGGAACCGCACCGTCGTGGTTCATGATGTACAGCCTCATCATGATCGTGATCGCCGCTGTCGTGCTCATGTTTGGTTTCATGGGCATGCGCCAAGACACGGATCGCCTGTATGCCGGGATCGCCATCGGTTACGGAGCGCTGACTCTGCTCGGCTACCTGTTGTCGTTCGTCTTCAACGCGGTTTTCGGGCTCTTCTACTAACGCGCAAAACCCGGTTCTTATCCGCGCGAAGCAGCCAACCGCTGCGCGGCTTCGAGAAGCACGCCCGCCGAGCGCTCCCACGTAAACCGTGCAACGTGCGATTGCCCAGCCGCGATAACCTCGGCGCGGCGTGCGTCATCGTCGAGCGCGACAACAGCGTCAGCCACAGCCTTCGGGTCGTGTGGGTCAACGTAGAGCGCACCGTTGCCGGCGACCTCGCGGAAGATCGGCATGTCGGTGACCACCGCGGGCACGCCGAGCTCAAGCGCCTCGGCGACCGGCAGACCGTAGCCCTCATCCAAGCTCATCGTGACGAGCGCACCATCATCAGCGAGCAACGCCGCATACTCGGCATCAGAAACGCCGTTGTGAAAAACGATGTTCGCGTCCGGTGCCGCGAGCGCCTCGTACTCCCCGCGACGCGCGGGCGTGATGCGGCTCAGCACGTGCAACGTGCGTCCGGGCAAATACGCCATCGCACGCACCAGCGTCTCGACGTTCTTGTACGGCATGAAAGAGCCCATGTACACAAGGTTCTGCGGCACTCCCCCGGTGACAGCAGCTTCGGCGGGCAACTGCTCGGCAAGCTTTTGCGGTGCGTTGTGAACGACAACGACCTCGCGCTTCGTGAGGTTGACCTCGGCGAACTGGCGGCGCGATTCTTCACTTACGGTCGCAACAATGTCGGCGCCGTTGAGCGTTATGCGCTGCGGCACATACGTGAGGTGAAACAGTCGCCAGCCGACGCGCACAACCCACGGCAGGTTCCGCGGTGGCGTGCGATGGCGGTAGTAAATCATGTCGTGCAACGTGAGGATGAGGCGAAACTTGCGTCCGGCTGATCCGAGGGTCTGCATCGGTGAATACACGACATCGGGGCGCAACTTGTTCAGCAGGCGAGCCGCGATTGCCTCTTTCGCCGAGGTCGGCGCATGAAACATGTGGGCTGCGGAACCAGCAGGCAAGAATGCGCGCTGCGCTTCGTCATGAATGAGGAAGGTGATCTCGACGTCTGCGGGCACCGTCGCCACGAGAGCGTGAGCCAGTTCGTGCGAGAACCGGCTAATGCCGTCGTGAAAGTCGGTGCGAATGTAGCGGGCGTCGAAGAACAGCCGCATGTCAGTCGATCGGCTCGTTGCGGTACAGCTTCTCGAACGTTGCGAGGGTGCGGTTGATGTCGTGAATCTTCACACCGTCAAGCGACGCCTGTTGCATGCGCGAGTACTCTTCTTGCGAAGCCGTCAGCACACGACGCATCTTGGCCGCGAGGTCAGCAACATTGCCAGGCTCGAACAGGTAGCCGTTCTCACCGTCGTGCACGAGGTGCGGCAGCGCAACGGCGTCAGCGGCCAGAATCGGCAGGCCCGAAGCCATGGCCTCCATCGTCGCGATCGACTGCAGTTCGGCGATCGAGGCGATCGTGAAGACGCTCGCGCGTGTGAGGAATCCGCGCAGCTCTTCGTCAGAGATGCGGCCGTGGAAACTCACCCGGTCGTTGAGGCCGAGCTTGTCGGTCAGCTCAACGAGGTTCTTGTGCTGGTCTCCGCCACCGACGATGTCGAAGTGAATGTCGAGCTCAGGCACCAGCGTCGCGATGGCCTTTAGCACCACGTCAACGTGCTTCTCAGTCGTCAGACGACCGACGAAGACAACCTTCATCTGGGTGCGCGGCGACAGGTCGGCGGTGTAGTTGCGCTGGTCGATACCGCAACTGATCGGAATGACACCTGTCACGTCGATCGTCTTCTCGAGGAACTCGGCGGCACGACGCGTCGGCGTCGTCACAGCACGCGCCATGTGGAACGTGCGCTCAGCGTCATCCCACGCGAGCTTAAGCACGAGCTTGTCGACAAGCGGTGGCATCGTCGTGAAGTCAAGAATGTTTTCGGCCATCACGTGGTTCGTCGCGATCACCGGAATGCCACGCTTGCGCGCAATGCGCGTGAGGCCGCGACCGATGACAATGTGCGACTGAATGTGCACGATGTCGGGCTGAACTTCGCTCAGCACCTTGCGCGCGTAATGCTTCGAACGCCACGGCCACACAAAACGCAGCCAGTCGTGGGGCGCCCAGCGCACCGACGGCAGGCGGTGCATTGTGACCGGCTGACCCTCGATGATCTCGGTGTGGGTCGGGTTCTTCTTGTATCGCGTGTTCGGCACGGTGACGTGCACGTCGTGCCCACGCTCCACCAAACCGGCGGCGAGGCGCTCAGCGAATCGAGCGGCACCGTTGATGTCTGGTGAGAAGGTGTCTGCACCGATCAGGATCTTCAACGGACGCTTCGCCGGCGGCTGCTCGGCGCCTGCGGTCGCGTCGGGCATCGGGGAGGAACTCACGAGGTATGCTGCCTTCTCTTTTTGTCGAGCGCGACGGTGGCCGCACCCAGCGCCCTAACTGTACCTGTTGACCCCTGAATACCAGCCGATCCCGCGCCGATTTTGCCGCTCATCACGTGGTTCCGCTCGCTGAATTCTTGGTGACGGAACCATGACACCCGCGGCGAGCAGGGGTTGCGGAACCATGGTGAAGGCACAGCAAGCGTGCGGCGGGTGCCCATAGGCTAGGGGCATGGCCAGACTTTTCGCAGAAGCCGACGCGACGACGTGGGTGCCCGTGACCGAATCCTTCGGTTTTCGTGGGCGGCGTCACCGCAAGGCCGCGCTGCGCATGCTCGTGGCGCAGATGACGGGAGCGATGGGAGCCGAGCAGCCGCGCGGCGGCAAGTTTGCGACGTGGGCGATGAGCCAGGCGGCGCCCGCGCTAATGCGCAAGGCCGCTGGCCGTGTGCTGGTGTGGGTACACAAGAATGACCCCGAACTGGTTGTCGTGATGGCGACGATTCAGCAGGCGACGCCGCAATTGCGCACCGCTCGAGCCATGCGCCCCATGGAGTATGACGACACCGTGAACTTCGGCCACCCGACCCTCGGCGTAGGCGAGAAGCTTGTGATGGATGCGCCGGGCAGCGGCCAGCCGCCGTTTGTGCAGTACTCGTGGGATCGCGGCACCGACTTCGTTGAGGTCACCGCGATCGCCGGCGACCCGAACCGTTTTGCCACGACGTTTGCCGACCTTGATGCGCTGGCGCGCGAAATTCGTGTGATCGACGACATGACGGTGAGCGAAGGCGCGCAGACGCTACGGATTGATCCCGCCTAGCGCAAAGAGGGAGCACCCCACGGGCACTCCCTCTCGCGTGATGCGGATTAGATCGCGACGTCACCGATCAGGTTGACGACGAGGCCCATGCGCTCGAACATGGCAGCCTTCGCGAGCAGCGCCTTGTCAGCCGATGCGGCGTCATCGGCGTAGACCATCTGCACGTGGTTGGCCTTGTGACGGGCCATGAACTGGTCGCGGCTGACACCGTGCAGCACGACGTGAGCGATCGGCCATTCGGGGTTCGTGGCCTGCTTACGACGCTCGGTCTCGTCGGCTGGCAATTCGATAGCGGAACCACGGAAAATGTCGACCTGCAGTTGGCCGTCGGCGAGGAAGACGCGGCTCAGCACGAGTTCGCCGGGCTTGGAGACACCGTTGATCGTCGAGCCGCCGGCCGGGAAGAACACGGGGTCTTGTCGCCAGCCCTCGGCGTTCTGCCAACCACCCAGGTGCGAAGCGGGCACCGAGCCGGAGATTTCGTAAACCCAGACGAACTGGCCGTCGTACTCTTCACCCCAGCGCACGTCGTGGAGGGTGTTGTCGGGCACCATGCCCATCGCGGTCCACACGCGGTCGGTAATGAGTGCGTCAACAGCCACGCCCTCGTCAGCTTCTTTGAAGTGCGGGAACGCGCGGCCGGCGTGCAGTTCGCGCTGGCCGTCGCGGGAGAAGACCGGCGGGCGCTCGGTCGAGTTGAGAATGCCCTCGGCGAAGATCGCGTTGTACATGCCCATGCAACCCTCATCGAAGACGCCGATGATGGCCTTGTCTCGCATCAGCTGGTCGCCCAGCGCGTAGCCCAAGTCGCGCTCGGGAGAAGCAGGCAACTCCGGCAACGCACGCACGTGCGATGCGTCGTGCGTGATGGTTCCGCTCTCCACCCACTCAGCCAGACCGGCAGCGAACCAGTCGTCGGTGAAATCGACTGACCAAATCGTCGAGTAGGGCTTTTGCATCTTGGTGAGGCCGGCGTTGAGGCCGAGCAGGCCCACGAGTCCGGGCCAGTCGCCAGCGAAATTCGCGACTGTGAGGATGGGGCCCTCGTGGGTGCGCAGGCCCGCGAGCACGTGGTGCGAGTACTGCCACACGGCTTCGGCGACGATGATACGCCCTCTGAGTACCGCGAAACACATTCTCGTCGTCGAAACACACGCTCCCCGGCAATGTCCGGCCAACGAGAGTGCGTTTCGACTGAAGAGCCTATTCGGTGTCGCGAGCGCGCTGAGCGGGGGGCGTCCACAGCTCAATGCCGGTTTCGCGGCGAATGCGCGTTCCGGAGCGGAGCGTGACGATCGAGCCGGTCGCGCCCGCCGCAAATACGCGGCTACCGGGGCGCTGCTCGCGCTCAACGCGCAACTGAGTCTCCAGATCAGTGACCTGTCGGCGCAGCGACCGCACAGTGTCTTCGAGACGAAGAATGTGGGCGATCGCGGGCAGGCTCATGCCATCTTGGGACATTTGTGCGACCTGCCGCAACTGGTCGATGTTTCGCATCGAATAACGGCGGGTTCCGCCGCGGGTACGGCCCGGAATGACCAGCCCAATGCGGTCGTACTGGCGGAGCGTTTGAGGGTGCATCGCGGCGAGTTCGGCAGCGACAGCGATCGCAAACAGCGGTGCGTCTTCGTCAATATTCTCGTGTGCCATGATGCTCCCTTCTGCGTTCTCCCCGCCGGGTTCGGCGGGTAAATACCGCCACGCCGCTTGTGCCGCACCATGCCCGGTGCGGCACAAGCGGGCACGCTATCCGCGCGCCTTTGCGAGCAATTCTGCTCGCGGATTCTCTTTTGGTTCCGCCGCCGCGAAAGCCTCCAAAGCGGCCTTCGCTTCACCCTCGAGGTGAGACGGCACCACGACCTGCACCGATGCGAGCAGGTCGCCGGTGCCCTTCGCGGTGTGCACGCCACGACCCTTGACACGCATGGTGCGACCCGACGGCGTGCCGGGTGCGACCTTGAGTTTCACGGGGTCGCCGCCGAGAGTCGGAACCTCGATGGTTGCGCCGAGAGCGGCTTCGGTGAACGTGACGGGCACGTTGACCTTGAGGTTCAGGCCATCACGCTCGAAGACCGGGTGCTTGCGCACCGCGACCGTCACCACGATGTCACCGTTTTCGCCGCCGTTGGTCGACGGGCGACCGCGGCCACGCAGGCGAATCTTCTGACCGTCAGAAACGCCGGCCGGAATCTTCACCTTGAACGGCTGACCATCTTCACCCACGAGGGTGATGGTTTCGCCGTTGACCGCGGTCGTGAAATCGATCGTGGTGCGCGCGGTGAAGTCGCCACCCTTCGTCGGCTCGCCAAAGCCCGCGCGTCGGCCGGAGCCGTAGCGTGAGTTGAAGTCCGACATCGGGTCTTGATTGAACATCGCGAAGATGTCGTCAAAGTTGGTCTGCTGCTGGCCACGAGAGCCACGGCCAAACCCACTGAAGACGTCTTCAAACCCGCCCGTCTGGCCGCCGCGGCCTCCCGAAGTGAATCGAGCGCCCGAACCCATGGCGCGGATCTGGTCGTACTCAGCCCGCTGCTCAGAGTCGCTCAGCACCGAATACGCTTCGCTGATCTCCTTGAACTTCGCCTCGGCAGCCGCATCGCCCTGATTGGAGTCGGGGTGATACTTGCGCGCAAGCTTGCGGTAGGTCTTCTTCAGGTCAGCTTCGGTGACGTTCTTGTCGACACCGAGAACCTTGTAGAAGTCCTTGTCGAACCAGTCCTGGCTCGCCATATGTTTCTCTCTTTCGCCTATTCGGCGGGAACAGCAACGACAACCTTGGCGGGGCGCAGCTCGACATCACCGAGCTGGTATCCCACCTCGACGACATCGATGATGGTGATTTCCGTCACACCCGGGGTGGGCTGCTGGAAGATCGCTTCGTGGCGCTGCGGGTCAAAAGCATCGCCAACAGCACCGTACGTCTCGACGCCCTGGCGGGCAACGAGCGAACGAACCTTCTCCGCGATGACAGCAAAAGCGCTGCCGTCAGTCAGGTCGCCGTGCTTTTCCGCACGGTCCAGGTCGTCCAGCACGGGCAGCAGAGACTTCACAACGTCGCCCTTGGCGCGCTGCTTCTCAATCTCACGCTGCTCCTCCGTGCGACGACGGTAGTTTGCATACTCTGCCTGCAGACGCTTGAGGTCGTTGAGCATCGTGTTCTCAGCGTCAGCCAGTGCTGCGTCAGCAGCCGCATCAGCGTCTGCGACGTCGGCATCCTGTGCCGCGCCGAGGATGTCATCGACCGTCAGCTCGTCGTCCTGCGAAGCGGGGTCGGAGGCGTGCGCCTCCGACCCCGGCTCACCGGACGAAGCATTCGACGAAGTCTCGTCAAAATCCTTCTCGTCCGACATGGTTCCTCTTACTTCTTGTCGTCTTCGTCTTCGACAACCTCGGCGTCGATGACATCTTCATCTTCTGCCGGAGCGTCGGTGGCGTGAGCCTCGGGAGCCTCAGCGCCAGCCTCGGCCTGCGACGATGCGTAAATCGCTTCGCCCAGCTTGCCCTGGCTCTCGTTGAGCTTGTCGAACGCGGTCTTCACAGCGTCGTCGTCTTCGCCGGCAAGTGCCGTCTTCAGAGCGTCAACGTCAGCCTGGACCGACTCCTTAACGTCAGCCGGGAGCTTCTCGTCGTTCTCCTTGATCAGCTTCTCGATGGAGTACGCAAGCGACTCAGCCTGGTTCCGCGTTTCTGCAGACTCACGACGCTTCTTGTCTTCAGCAGCGTGCTCTTCAGCCTCGCGCACCATGCGCTCGATGTCTTCCTTCGGCAGCGAGGAGCCACCGGTGATCGTCATCGACTGCTCCTTGCCCGTGCCCTTGTCCTTAGCGGAGACGTGCACGATGCCGTTGGCGTCGATGTCGAACGTGACCTCGATCTGCGGGATGCCACGGGGAGCCGGAGCGATACCCGTCAGCTCGAAGGTGCCGAGCGGCTTGTTGTCGCGCGTGAACTCACGCTCACCCTGGAACACCTGGATAGCAACCGACGGCTGGTTGTCGTCGGCCGTGGTGAAGGTCTCCGAACGCTTGGTCGGGATGGCGGTGTTGCGCTCGATGAGCTTCGTCATCATGCCACCCTTGGTCTCGATACCGAGGCTCAGGGGGGTGACGTCGATGAGCAGAACGTCCTTGCGCTCGCCCTTAAGAACACCAGCCTGGAGTGCGGCGCCGACAGCGACGACCTCATCCGGGTTGACACCCTTGTTGGCTTCCTGGCCACCGGTCATCGTCTTGACCAGCTCAGCAACCTGCGGCATGCGGGTCGAGCCACCGACGAGAACAACGTGGTCAATGTCAGAAACCTTGACGCCAGCTTCGCGGATAACGTCTTCGAACGGCTTCTTCGTGCGGTCCAGCAGGTCTTTCGTGAGGTCTTCGAACTTCGCGCGGGTCATCGTCTCCGACAGCGAAACGGGGCCCGAGTCGGTCAGCGACAGGTAGGGCAGGTTGATCGACGTCGACATCGAGCTCGAGAGCTCCTTCTTCGCCTGCTCAGCTGCTTCCTTCAGACGCTGCAGAGCGATCTTGTCGCCCGAAACGTCAACACCCGTGGTGTCCTTGAACTGCTTGATCAGGTAGTCAACAACGCGCTGGTCCCAGTCGTCGCCACCGAGGCGGTTGTCACCGGAGGTTGCGCGAACCTGAATTGTGGAGAAGTCGTCGTCCTTGCCCACTTCGAGCAGCGAGACGTCGAACGTACCGCCACCGAGGTCGAATACGAGGATGAGCTCGTCTTCCTTACCCTTGTCGAGGCCGTAGGCGAGAGCCGCAGCGGTGGGCTCGTTGATGATACGCAACACGTTGAGGCCGGCGATCTCACCGGCGTCTTTCGTTGCCTGACGCTCAGCGTCGTTGAAGTATGCGGGAACCGTGATGACAGCGTCGGTAACGGTGTCACCGAGGTACTCCTCAGCGTCCTTCTTCAGCTTGCCGAGAATACGAGCCGAGATCTCCTGCGGCGTGTACTTCTTGCCATCAACGTCGAAAGTCCAGTCCGTACCGATGTGGCGCTTGACCGACGCGATGGTGCGGTCAACGTTGGTGACAGCCTGGCGCTTCGCGGTCTCACCGACGAGCACCTCGCCATCCTTCGTGAATGCGACGACCGACGGGGTCGTGCGGAATCCCTCAGCGTTGGCGATAACCTTCGGCTCGCCACCCTCAAGAACCGCAACGACGGAGTTCGTCGTACCGAGGTCAATACCTACTGCACGTGCCATTGTTTTTCCTTTCATGCTCCGCCGCTGTGATGCGTCGGAGCGGTGGCTCGCCCTTGCTGGGCCGCAGCCTAAATCCGTGGGCCCTCACCCGACTGATGAGGGGTTAACCAAGACTTGAGCCTTGATGACTCAATGTTAAATCCGTCGATTCTCGTTTGTCAATTCAAACTTGAGTCAAACAGCCTCAACTTTGTAGATGCATAGCTGACACTCAGGAATGGGTGACCCAGCCCGGTTTCCAGGTTCGGCGACGAGCCTTGATGGCGACCATCTCGGGTCGCAACAGCGCGCGAATGCCGCATGAATGGTTCCGGAACCACGTGCTGCGGATCGCGAGATTTACTGCATGTCGGGCTTTTGGTTCCAGAAGAGGCGTGGAAGCGCCGCCATCGCACTCGCGACGAAATTCTTCCGACATCCGGTAGAACCGGGAGAGCGGAACCACGGGGCCAGGGGCGCGGAGGTGCCCCAGAGAGGGTGGCAGTTAGCGGTTCGCCCAGGCCGTGGCGAACATCGTGAAGAGGCGGGCGAAGTCGGCACGCTCTTCCGCCGTGAACTGTTCGAGAGCGACGCCGATACGATCGCGGCGATCCCGGCGCATCGAGGTCGCGACGGCACGCCCCTGATCGGTCAGTGCAACGCGCATGCGGCGGGCGTCTTCGGGGTCAACTTCACGGGCAACAAAGCCCATCAGCTCAGCCTGCTGCACCAGCCGGGATGCGCGTGGCTGGTCAACGCCGATGAGTTCGGCGATCGCGCTGATTGACATTGGCTCGCCCGCTGCCGCGAGCGCTTCGAGCATGCGCATGCGAGCCGGACCGGCGGCATGACGACCACCGCGCTCGCCGCGCCCGCCGCCACCCACGCCGGGGTGACCGTGATGCGGATGGCCCGCATGATCATCATGATCATCGTGAGAGTGACGCGGCATGCCTGGTCTCATGCCGCGCGGACCGCCACGCGCCGACCGCATTGCCGCGAGCGCCGCCGCAATCGCATCAATCTCTTCGTTGGTCGGCTTTGTCATGCGTCCAGATTACATGCAACTTGACATGCGTTCTATTCGCATGTCATAGTACATACATGCAACATGACATGCATTGAGATCGCGAAAGGTTCTGCGATCCACGAAAGGACTCCATGAACGCCCCAATGACTCCCCCAGACTCACCGTTCACCCCAAGCACCAACGGCCCGCTCGGCGCGCTGCTCGGCAACGCTCAGGCGCTTGTCGCCGCAGCAACAGCCCAAGCTCTCCGCGAGGCTGGCAGCAGCCCACGTGAATTCCGTCTGCTCCAGCGACTCGCTCGTATCAGCGAGGTCGCCGGTACCGACCACGCCCGTCACCTTCGGCGTCGCATCGACGTGAAGGTTGCGCAGCCCGGTTCGATGGCTGCGACGTTCGCCGCCCGCGGCTGGCTCGCCTACACCGATCAGGCCTGGCATCTCACAACCGCCGGCGAAACTGAGCTGGCTCGGCTCGAAAACGTCGTTGCGGAGATCATCCCCGCAACCAACACCGACCTGGGCGAGGCGCTGACCGCGCTCATCGACTCCCTCGGCGGAGAAGAAGCCGCGCGCGAAGCGCACCGCACCCAGCGTCGACGAATGGGCAAACGCTTCACGGCAAAGATGCACCGCTTCGGCCACGCTCACCACCATCGCTGCGACCACGAGTCACGCCACCACGGTTGCGCAAAGACTCAGCCCGGCGAGCACCCGAACCACGGCGCCGTCTCCGGGCGCGGTTTCAACCGGCAGCACGGTCGCGGCCGCGGCGTCCACCGCCCGGCCGATTCAGACGCCAGTAACTAACCCACTCCTCACAAAGGGCGGACCCTCCTGGTCCGCCCTTTGTCGTTTCGTACCATGCACTCCCCCACGTTCCCAACCGAATGTCGAACTCATGGTTCCGGAACCCCCAACGGCAACGTTCCCATCGCACTCCCGACGAAATTCTTCCGACATCCGGTAATGGAACCACGCCACAAGTCACGGAGGCACGAAGCGGAACCACGACATAAGTTCCAAAGGCGCGAAACGGAGCCACGACCACAGTCCCGAAAGACGCAAGGGCCGGGCTCCGCATCGCAGCCCGACCCAAAACCGACAGAAACTATCGCGGCGCGCGGCTGCCCATCGGCGGCATCTTGACGAACAGCATGAGCACGAGGCCGGCGGCAATGACGATCATGATGCCGAGGATTCCCCAGTAGATCGCGCCCATGACGCCCGTGAACACGGCCCACAGCATGGCGGCGAGGAAGCTCGCGGCACGCCCGGTGGTCGCGTACAGGCCGAAGATTTCACCCTCGCGGCCCGCCGGGGTGACGCGGGCGAGCAGCGAACGTGATGCGGCCTGCACGGGGCCGACGAGGGCGGAGAGGATCATGCCGCAGATCCAGAACACGACCGAGCCTGCGTCGTGCAGGAGGAACACCAGCATGCCAGCCACCAGCAGTGCGGCGAGAGCAGCAACGATGACGTTGCGCGGGCCGAAGATGTCGTCCAAACGGCCAGCGATGATGGTTCCGATGCCGGCGATCAGGTTCGCGGCGACACCAAAGATGATGACCTCGTTGGCGGAGAAGCCGTAGACGTGCGCGGCAATCACAGCGCCAAACGTGAAGACACCGCTGAGGCCATCGCGGTAGACGGCGGAGGCCACCAAGAACCAGAACGTCGGGCGCGATTCGCGGAAGATGCGCTTCACATGCTGGTAGAGGTCTCGGTAGCTGAGCAGGAAGTCCGTGAGCCAGTTGCCACCACGGGGCTTGGTCTGCAGGCGGGGCGTCTCCGGCACGTTGAGAATCATGGGAATCACAAAGATGCATGCCCACACCGCGGCGCCCACACCGATCAGGCGGTAGGCGTTGCCGTTTGAGGTGTCCATGCCGAACCAGTCGAACGTGTTCAGCACGACGACGATCACGAGCGCGACGATGCCGCCGATGTAGCCGAGGCCCCACCCGAGTCCACTGATCTTGCCCACCGTCTTCGGCGTCGAGATCTGCGTGATCATGGAGTTGTAGTTGACGCCGGCGAGTTCACTGAAGACGGTTCCGGCCGAAATCAGCACGACACCGAGCATGAAGTACGCCGGGTCAGCCTGCACGAAGTACAACAGGAACATCGTGACGATGAGCGCACCCGTGTAGATCAGCAGCCACCGCTTGCGGCGACCCGCGGCGTCAGCGCGCTGCGCGAGCACCGGAGCCAGCACCGCAATGAAGATGCCCGCAATGGTTCCGCCCCACCCGAGAATCGAACTCAGCTCAGCCAGCGCGCGCTCCTTCTCGGGCGCACCATCTTCCAGTGCGGCGATCGCCGAAGGCAAGAAGTCGTCGCCCACCAGGTACAGCGCGACGAACACGAACGTAAGAATGACGCTGTTAAACGGCTGCGTTGCCCAGTCCCACATCGCCCACGACCAGACCTGCTTCTTGGGGATGACCCGGTCTTCGTTGAGCTCGAGCCCAATAGGTGCGATCGCTCCGGTGTTCGCCACCGTCGGGATCTTGCGATTTGTGGGCATCTCGTTGCTCATGCGCTCACCTTAGTGCGTGGCGGCTTCTGCACAGTTAACTGCGCGCGCGAAGTTGTATTGTTTGGTGAATCGCACATGAGGAGGACACCGTGAGCGATCAAGCGTTGGGGACCACGCATACCGCGTTGACGCAGGCGCGCGCCCTTTTGGCGCAGGCGGAAGACGGAACCACGACTGCAAATTCCGGAACCACGGAGCAGGTCACTGCGCTGTTGCGTGAAGCGCTCGCTGGCGGTGTGACGCAGGCGGGCGGCGATCTCGGCCGCCATCTCGTGCGCACCGCGCAGGGCAACCATGATGTGTTGCGCGAAGCTCTCAGCCTCCTGGCCGCCGCCGCAAAGAACCACGGCGGCGAAGATACCCTCTCGTACGCGCGAGCGGTGCACTTGCTTCCGGCCAAACTCACGGCAACGCACTATGTCGCAGCGGCGTCTCGCCTCAACGAACTCCTCCGCACCGCACCCGGCGTCGAAGCCATGGTTCTCACGGCGTACATGCTCGCAAGCGGCCACGGCTACGCCGTCAACCCCGGCCGCGCCCGCGCCATGATGCAGGCCGCCGCCGATGCGGGTTCTGCCGACGCGATGTTTGAGCTCTACGTGTACGACGCCACCGGGTTCACCGGCGACGCCGACCTCGAATCGGCCACCCGTCACTTGCATCAGGCCGCCAAACTGGGCAGCGCGCGTGCCATGACCAACCTTGCCGGCGCCTACGCCACTGGCCGCGGCATCGGCCGCGATGAGGTCAAGGCCGTCACGTGGTACCGCCGCGCCGCCGAGGCCGGCAGCGTGCGCGCAGCCACCACGCTCGCCCACATGTACGGCACCGGTCAGGGCGTCGACCTGAGCCACGCGAAGGACGCCCGCTATGCGCAGCGCGCCCACGAGCTGGCAAGCCAGCCCCTTACGGTCTGACGCTTTGCCCGACAACAGCCCGTGGTTCCGGGGCTGTTAATGAGAGCGGCGTGCATTCCGCAGGCGGTTTAATTGCCGCGTGAACCCGCGTCAGTGACGCCGACGTTGGTGTGGTGGAAGTTCTGGAACGAACGCGACGCCGTCGGGCCGCGCTGACCCTGGTAGCGGTTGGCGTAAGTGCCGGTGCCGTACGGGTTTTCGGCGGGCGACGACAGCTGGAAGAAGCACAGCTGACCGATCTTCATTCCCGGCCACAGCTTGATCGGCAGGGTCGCAACGTTGGAGAGTTCGAGCGTCACGTGGCCCGAGAAGCCGGGGTCGATGAAGCCGGCGGTCGAGTGCGTCAGCAGGCCCAGGCGACCGAGCGACGACTTGCCCTCGAGGCGTGCGGCGATGTTGTCGGGCAGGGTGACCTGCTCGTACGTCGAGCCGAGCACGAACTCGCCGGGGTGCAGAATGAACGGCTCGGTCGGGTCGACCTCGATGAGGTGCGTGAGCTCGGGCTGGTCTTCGGCCGGGTCAATGAACGGGTACTTGTGGTTGTCAAACAACCGGAAGTAGCGGTCGAGGCGAACGTCAACGCTCGACGGCTGAATCATGGCCGCATCGCTTGGTTCGAGGCCAATGCGGCCAGCGGTGAGTTCAGCCTGAATATCGCGATCAGAGAGCAGCACGGCACCAGCCTACGATGCCGTGCCGCTCTCTGCGAACAGGTTGCGACCGCGCGGTCACGATGGGTTACGCCGAAACGTAGATCGCGAGAGCGTCACGCACCAACTCGGCACCCGTCGTGCCGCCGTAATTCGCGCCGAAGCGAGGGTCGGCGACGTACATCTCCCCCAGCCCCCTGACGTACCCGGCGATGTCTCCGCCGTCTGCGGCCGGGGTTCCGGGAATCGACGTCAGCCAGGCAACGTGGCGCGCTGCCAGCTCTTGTGCTTCGGCGCTTGCCGGGTCGATGCCGCGTTCGGCGGCGGCGGTCCAGTCGGCGCCGAGTTGCTTCGTTGATTCCTGCCACCGTTGCTTTTCGGCGTCAGACATCGCACGCCACCACCTGTCGGAGCGGCGGTAGGCGTCGGCTCCCCAACGCTCTTCAACCTCCTCCTTGTACTGGGTGTGGTCAAAGCCATCGAATGTGTTTTCTGCCACGAGGGGCACTCCTTCCTTGCGAGCATGAAGTGTGGTGGTGACCGCCGCGATTTGGCGTGCGATCCGATCCTGTTCTTGGCGTAACCACTCGAGGTGCGACTCAAGAGCTTTCGCTTCGCTCACATCGCGAGCGAGCACGCCACCAATGTCGTCGAGACCGAGCCCCATCTCTCGCAGCAACAGAATGCGTTGCAGTGTGACGAGGTTGTCGTCGTCGTAGTAGCGGTAGCCGTTTGTCCCGGTTCGGGCGGGTGTCAGCAGGCCGAGGTCACCGTAGTGACGCAGTGTGCGACTCGTCGTACCGGAGAGCTTGGCTATCTGTTGGATCGACCATTCCATGCGTTTTCCTTTCGCATACGACGATAAAACCTTCCGTTACGTCAAGGTCAAGCCCGAATTCGCCCGAAAACCGAAAGTTCTCTGCAAGCGTGGTTGAACTCGCGATATATCGTGTTATCGTTCTTGAACGCGATATATCGCGAGTTCTTACGAAGGAGCACAACATGCCCGTAGAAAAGTGGCTCATGAGCCCGGGTGACACGCGCGTTATTGACGTTCCCGCCACACCCAAGGTCAAGATTGGCCTCGTGGGTGGCCAGGTCGATGTCATCGCACACGACGAACCCACGATCCGCATCGAAGTGCACAGCGTCACGCAAAAAGACCTGCGCATCGAACTGACCGACGACCTCCTCGAGATCGACCACGCGCAGCTGCGGTGGGACAACTTCCTCGAGGTGTTCCGCAACTTCACAACGACCGGCCCCAAGGCAGAGGTCTCTGTCGCGGTTCCGCGCAACATCGCCCTGACGCTCGGTGTCGTGAGCGCGTCGGCACTCGTCGCTGGCCTCGAGAACGGCGCGAAGCTCAACACGGTCTCCGGCGACATTGTCGTCGATGGCCTCACCGGCGATCTCTCGGTCAATGCCGTCTCCGGCGAGGTTCAGGTGCGTGACTTCGACGGCCGATTCACCGCGAACACCGTCTCCGGCGACGTCACGGTCGTCGGTACTCCCCCGAAGGTGTCGGTCGACACTGTCTCGGGCGACATGCTCATCGACGCGAGCGGCTACGTTCACGACATCAACCTCAACACCGTCTCGGGCGACTCCACCATTCGGCTGGATGACGAGCTGGCCGCCAACTACGTGATGCGCACCGTCAGCGGCAAGATTCTGCTCGACGGCTCGCAGCACACCACGGTTGGCCCGTCGAACGTCACCGCGAGCCGCGGCGACCTTTCTGGTCAGTTCGTTGACGCTCGCGTCAACGCTGTCTCCGGCAGCATCACGGTGCTCCGCCGCCCGGCAACCCCGACGGCGGCAGCCCCCGGAGGAGAAGGAGCACAGTCATGAGCCCCGTCTTTCAGCACGGTGACCTGCGCCTGTACCTTCTGCTGTTGCTCGATGAGGCCCCGCGGCACGGGTATGACCTCATCCAAGCACTGACGGACCGCACCGGCGGCACCTACACGCCGAGTGCCGGAACCATCTACCCCCGGCTCGCAAAGCTGGAGGAAGAGGGGCTCGTCACCAAGACCGTCGACGGGCGCAAGACAATCTACGAAATCACCGGCGCCGGTCGCGCTGAAGTCAACGCCCGTCGCGACGACATCGACAAGATTGAGTCGGGCCTCGCCGACTCGGTGCGGCTGATCGCCGACGGCGTGCGTTCGAGCGTGCAAGACGCGATGCGATCGCTCAATGCTGACCTTGCGGCGGCCGCCCAGTCGATGCGCGCGACCGCGCAACCGGCACCGCCCCGCGTTGATGCTCGCGCTGAAGCGCGCGAGCAGTTGCACCGGGCCGACGCTGCACTGACAAACTTCCGCAGCCGCGTTCGCACCGACCTGCGCACCCAGGTGGCACGCGGCGGCAAGATCGACACCGAAGCCATCACCGCGTTCATCGACGCGATGGATGAGGCAGCGCGCGCCCTGACAGCGGCACTACAGAACCCCCGACGCGACTAGGCTGCCGGAAACTCCGGGGTGTCATCGTCGACGACGTCGCCGTGCGGAACCACGAGAATGTTGCGCTTCTGACGGTGCGCGAGGCGCGCAGCGACGGAACCAGTGATGAATTCGCGAAGCGTCTCGCCGAGTCCGGGGCGGCGGGTGCCGACAACGATGAGCTTCGCGCACACCGCATCGGCGAGGTCGCGAATCGCGAACGCCGGGTCGCCAACCAGCTCGCGGACGACACACACGGTGTCGGTGCCCTCGAGGGCCGCACGGGCTTCGGAGACGAGGTTTTCGTAGTCGACTTGTTTCGCTTCAACCGAAAGGTCCAGCGCAGCCGAATGCACGGTTCCGCCCGGTTCTTCATAGGTGACGAAGCGCGTCGTGTCGACGTAGGCGCCAACCAGGGGCACCTGCAGGAGCGCTGCGAACTTCGCCGCCTCCTTGATCACACGGGGATTTTGGCCCGGCATGAGGCCAACCACCACGGCACCACGAACCGCTTCAGCATCAAACGGATCGAGTGCGGGGTCTTGCGCGGATGAAGTCGTCATAGGTCGCCTCTCTGCAAGGGGGTGTGCACCCCGTCATGGTATCCTGGACTTTACTCTTACCGGCTCAGAGCCGGAATCGTGATAGTCGGGTTTGACCACCCGCAGTGAACTCGTGAGGGGGTTGCGCATGGGGCGTGGCCGTCAGAAGGCGAAGCACACTAAGCTCGCCCGCGAACTCAAGTCCTTCAGCCCGGACCTTAATGTCGCCGCGCTGCAGCGTGAGATCGGTGTACCTGCTGAAGAAGACGAATACGTCGACAAGTGGGCCGACATGTATGCGGACGAAGACGAGGACGAAGACTCACAAACTCGGGAAACCGCGTAACGAAGTCGTCTTAGCGAGATCGCGTCACTTGTGGGGTGGCGCGATTCTTCAGTGTGCTGAATTCGCATGACAATACCTGTGTTGAAAAGGGGGCTCTGGATCCCAGAGCCCCCTTTTCATGTCAGCTGGTCTTGACCTTCTCAACCCACGCGAGGTACTCGTCAGAGACGGTGCCGGTCACGTAGTTGCCGTCGAAGCAGCTCATGTCGAGCTCAGTGATGTCGGTGCCCTCAAGAATCGAGGCGCGCAGGTCTTCGACCTCCTGGTAAACCAGGCCGTCGCAACCGAGCTCTTCAGCAATCTCAGGAATGGTGCGCCCGTGAGCGACCAGTTCGTTGCGGTTCGGCATGTTGATGCCGTACACGTGCGGGTACCGCACGGGCGGCGCGGCCGACGCGAAGATCACAGACTTGGCACCCGCATCACGCGCCATCTGAATGATCTGCTTACTCGTGGTTCCGCGCACGATCGAGTCGTCGATTAGGAGCACGTTCTTGCCCTGGAACTCGGTCGACATTGCGTTGAGCTTCTGGCGCACACTCTTCTTACGAGTCGCCTGACCCGGCATGATGAAGGTGCGGCCCACGTAGCGGTTCTTGTAGAAGCCCTCACGGTATTCGATGCCGAGCTTCTGCGCGACCTGCATGGCCGAGGGGCGCGACGAGTCAGGAATCGGCATGACGACGTCGATCTGAGAAACATCGACGTGCTTGGCGATCGTCTCAGCCAACCGGTCGCCCATGCGCAGGCGGGTCTCGTACACCGAGATGCCGTTCATGATCGAGTCGGGGCGGGCGAGGTAGACGTACTCGAACGAGCAGGGTGCGAGGCGGGTGCTCTCGGCGGTCTGCTGCGCGGTCATGATGCCGTCAGAGTCGATGAAGATCGCCTCACCGGGTGCGACATCGCGAACAATGTCGTAGTCGCCGTTTTCGAGCACGAGCGACTCGGAAGCCACCATCCACTCCGTCTTACCATTGTCGGCCGTGCGCTTGCCCATGATGAGCGGGCGAATACCGAACGGGTCACGGAAGGCCAGCAGGCCGTGACCGGCGATCAGCGCGATCGTGGCGTAGGATCCCTCAACGCGCTCGTGAACACGACGCACGGCCTCGAAGATCTGCGCAGTGTCGAGGTCGGGGCCTGCGATCGTGGTCTGCAACTCCGAGCCGAGAACGTTAACGAGCAACTCGGTGTCGCTCGTGGTGTTCAGGTGGCGGCGGTCTTTGCTGAATAGCTCTTCGGTCAGCTCACGCGTGTTGGTGAGGTTGCCGTTGTGCACGAGAACGATGCCATATGGCGCGTTGACGTAGAACGGCTGCGCCTCTTCTTCGTTCGCTGCGGCACCCATGGTGGCGTAGCGAACGTGGCCGAGGCCGACGTTACCAAGGAGGTTGCGCATATCCCGCGTACGGAAAGCTTCGCGCACCATGCCCTTGGCCTTGATGATGTGGAAGACACCGTTGGGCTCGCTCGTCGCAAGACCGGTGGAGTCTTGGCCACGATGCTGCAGCAAACCGAGGGAGTCATAAATGTCTTGATTGACCGGACCGGATCCGACCATTCCGACGATGCCGCACATGGGGTGTTACTCCGCTGCCTTTCCGGAGGTGGAATCGGCGAAAGAGCCAACGAGGCGCACAGCACCACCATCGACACCCTTCGCGCCCTGTTCATAGTCGCCGACCGGGCGGGAGGTCTCCCGAACGGTCGCGACCTGCCACGCGTCAATACCCTGACGGTTGATCGCGGCAATGGCGTCGGCGGCGCGGCTCGCGTCGACAACGGCGAGGAAGCCGATGCCGAGGTTCCACGTGCCTTCGGTGTCTTCCAGACGCATGCCAGCCAGGTCGGTCAGCACGCGGAAGACGGGAAGGGGCGACCATGTCGAACGGTCAACATCGCACCACGCCGTGGTCGGCAGCACGCGTGCGAGGTTCGCGGCGATGCCACCACCGGTGACGTGGCTGAGGGAGTGAACGGCGTCGCCGAGCTCATCGATGAGCTTCAGTAGCGGCGTGGTGTACAGGCGCGTCGGCTCCAGCAGAGCTTCGCCCCACGTGGTTGAGAAGTCTGCGGCGTTGTCGCCGTAGGAGATGTTCGCGTTCGTGATGATGTGGCGCACCAGCGAGTAGCCGTTGGAGTGCAGGCCGCTCGCGCCGAGGGCAAGAACGACGTCGCCGTCTTGCACGCGGTCAGCGCCGAGAACATTGTCAGCCTCGACCACACCGGTGGCAGCGCCAGCCATGTCGTAGTCGTTCGGGCCGAGGAGGCCGGGGTGCTCAGCCGTCTCGCCACCCACAAGCGCGGTGCCGGTTGCCGAGCACGCCTCAGCGATACCGCGCACGATGTCGGCGATGCGCTCGGGCACAACCTTGCCGGTCGCGATGTAGTCGGTCATGAAGAGCGGCTTGGCGCCCACCACGACGATGTCATCAACAACCATGCCGACGAGGTCTTGACCCACGGTGTCGTGCTTGTCGATGGCCTGCGCGATGGCGACCTTCGTGCCAACACCGTCGGTGCTCGTCGCGAGCAGCGGGCGGCGGTAGTCGCGCAACGCACTGGCGTCGAACATGCCGGCGAAGCCACCGACACCACCGAGCACTTCGGCTCCGTGAGTCGAACGCACGGCGTTCTTCATGAGTTCGACAGCGAGGTCACCGGCGACGGTGTCAACACCTGCTGCCGCGTAAGCGGAGAGGGGGGAATCGTTTGCCTGAGATGCATCGGCCACGAGTGACAGCCTACCTGCTTCTCGCCCGTCATTCCTCCGCATAACGTTCCCCCTTTCGCCACCAGGAATTCATACAATGGGCGCATGAGCGAAGAACCGCAGTCTCGGTGGGTAATCCGTGAGGAGGCATCCCACGCGGTCATCATTGCGCTCTACGTTCGCCAGGCCCTCGGTATTCGCGGCCAGCATGATTTACCCACGCTGCGAAACGCCCCGATCGCCAATCCGATCCGCTCCGACGCTGAGCACGACGCACTCGAGCGTCAGTGGCGGTCGTACTGGGAAATGACGGTGGAACCACGGGCACATACGCACTCCGGGCCGCTGGATTTGGTCGACGGCTTTGACGATTTCGTGGCCCTGCCGATTACGGGAGCCAACGAACTGCGCGCAGCCATGGTTCCGCTCGCCGCTGCTGCCATGGCGTACGCCACGCAGGCGGGGCAACGCTACTTCGATGAGTCGTCGCGGCGCGGCGGCGAAGCGCGGCGCCCGTACGTGAATGCCATCTCGATGCTGCGCCGCACGAGCGGCCGCAGCGCACAAGACTTCGAGCTCAACGTTGAAGTGTTGCCGTTGAGTCAGCGGGGTGTGTGGTGGATCGGCTCGCTCACGATCGCGATCACCGACTCGGTGCGCTCTGATGTCGTCGCATTCGACTCGGCGCTGGCGGCCGTTGTCGACGAACTCGGCTGAGTCGCGTTACGCGGCGTCGTGGGTTTCGATGACCTTTTCGGTCTGCACCGTCACCGCGCGGGTGCGGCGGCCAACGGTCTTGTCGAGGACGAGGGCGACGATCGCGCCCAGCATGACACCGCCGGCGGCGCAGTAGAGCATGAGGAATCCGAAGACCTGGCTCTGCGAGTAGGTCACGCCGATCTCACTCGGCTTCGCAACGCCGTCGAACGCAAGCGTCAGAATCGCGGCAACGAGAATACCCAGAGCACCACCCAACACCAGGAAGACGCCGTACCGAGGAACGCGGCGCACGCGCCCCTCTGTCACCGTGGTGGATGTCTGTTCGGGCATGTTTCCTATTGTGTCACCGCTCACCTGAGCGTTCGCCGCGATCCGCATCCGCATCCCATAACAAAACCGTTACTCACCGTTTTGGGGTGCTGTCGGGTTTCGCGACGCGATGCGCACCGCCTTCGGGCTCAAAGGTTTGCGCCAGATGGCTCCGGTAAACTTCCCGTGGCGCGGCAGTACTGGTTCGCGTCACGCGCGCGAGCGCATCGAACGATGATGCCGGAACCATCAGTGCGGCATGTCACGGAGGACTACCTATGGACACGTCGACGGATAACCGCACGCCGGCGACCGCCACCATTCGCCCGGACGGCAGTGGCGTTGTTGTTATTGACGGCCGCACCGAGCTGATCGCTGAGTCGACAGTGGAGCGTGCCCGCGCCCGCGCGATCGGTGTTCTGGTGACGCACGCGGCCGAGCAGGCACGCCCCGTGACCGTCGTATCAAAAGACCCCTCGGGCACCGCGCACCTCGTCGTGAACCCCAACGGAAATGTCGAAGAGAGCACCACTCCCCTGCCCGCGCAGCGTGAGATGGAGATGGCTCCCGAAGTTTCGTACCTCCCCGAGGGTGCGCCCGATCTCGACGCCCCCATCACAACCGGCCGCCTGCCCATCGTGCGTAGCGTTCCGACGCCGACGCCCGCCCGCGGCATCACGCCGGTGGTCGAGGCTTCGGCTGAGGTTGCACCCGCCGCAACTGCCGCACCCGAGCGACCCACGTTTGAGCCACCCGCCCCCGATACGGAAGCTGCTCCAGAAACCGCACCCGTGGTTCCGCAGCCCGAAGCCGCGGCCCCTGAATCCCCCACACCCGTTGCCGCGCCCTCGGCAGAACAGGAATCTCCCGTCGTGACCGAAGCTCCCGCTCCCGCCGTTGTTACCGAGCGCCCCGCCGGCCCCGCCCGCCGCTCGTTCATCGAGGAGGAGACAGCCGCCGCTCGCGCCGAGCGCGGTATGCGTGGCGCGCTCAACAAGGTGGGCTTCCGTCTCGCGCCGAACGCTGCCGAGGCGTCGGAGCGTGCCGACATCGCTCGCGTCAGCCAGCACTGGTCGGGCCCGCGCACGATTGCGATCGTGAACGGTAAGGGCGGTGCGTCCAAGACGCCGACCACCGCAATGCTGTCCGCGGTGTTTGCGCGCAACGGCGGTTCGGGCGTGCTGGCGTGGGACAATAACGAAACCCGCGGAACCTTGGGGTGGCGTACCGAGCAGGGTCAGCACGAAGCGACGGTGCAGGCACTGCTGCCGAACGCGACGACGCTGATGTCGGCTGAGGCGCGCGCTTCTGACCTCACCGGATACCTGCACCACCAGGTTGCCGACAAGTACGACGTACTGCGGTCGAACCCGAACATTCTGGCTGAAGACCAGCGACTCACGATGAACGAGTTCGACGCGATTCACGGTGTGGCTGCAAAGTACTTCCGCCTCATTTTCATTGACTCGGGCAACGACGAATCGGCTGACCGCTGGCGCCGCATGATCGACCGCGCCGACCAGATTGTTATTGCGACGACCGCTCGTGGCGAGCACGCCGAAGCCGGCGCGTTGCTGCTTGAGGCGCTGCGCGAGCGTGGCGAGCACTCCGCTCAGCTCGCTCGTGACGCCGTTGTCGTCGTATCGCAGGCCGACCACAAGGCGGGTTCGGCGCAGGCCGAGAAGGTTGCTGACGGGTTCCGTTCGATGGCGCGTGCCGCGAGCGTGATTCCGTTTGACCCGGCGATGCGCGCGGGCAAGCTGTCGTACGACGCGCTCAAGCCCGAAACGCAGCGCGCCTGGCTGGCGGCTGCCGCGGCTGTCGCGCAAGGGCTCTAAGGGTTTAGGTTTCGGGCTCGGTTCGGGCTCGGGTTCGGAGGTTCGCGTGCCGGCACCAAAAATCGACACCATCATCGGTCGGCGTGCGCTGGCCGCGGTGCTCGATGGTTCCGTCGCGCGCACTGACCGGGCGACCGCCGTGCGATACCTACTGCAGTTGCTCGTCGAGAAGGCGCCGGGCAACACTGTTGAGGTGCGCGTGCCGCCGTTCGGTGCGGTGCAGGTCTTGGAGGGGCCGCGTCACACGCGCGGCACTCCCCCGAACGTTGTCGAGACCGACGCCGACACCTGGATCGCCCTCGCGACCGGCGCTTCGACGTGGGATGAGCTCTACGCCGCGGGCGTGATCTCCGCGAGCGGCACCCGTGCCGACATTTCAGCCTTGCTGCCCCTGCGGCCGTAATCTCGGGTTCCGGCGCGAAGCAAAGCGCCAGATTACGGCTCGGATCAGACGAATCACGGCGCTGCGGATAGGCTGGGATTGTGAAGATCCTGGTTCTCGGTTCCGGTGCCCGCGAGCACGCCATCATCCTTGCGCTGAAGTCGGAGAGCACTGCTCACGACCTGTTCATTGCGCCGGGCAACGCTGGCATCGCGCAGGACGCAACGCCCGTCGCGCTCAACGCGAATGACCCCGTTGCGGTCACCAACTACGCCATCGAGAACGGCATCGACCTCGTGGTCGTTGGCCCCGAAGCGCCACTCATCGCGGGGGTTGCTGACGCTCTGCGTCAGCGCGGCATTCCGGTGTTCGGCCCGGGTAAGGCGGCCGCCGCACTCGAGGGTTCGAAGGCATTCGCGAAGCGCATCATGGATGCTGCTGGCGTACCGACCGGTCGCGCCACGCGCGCCGCGACGCTCGACGAGGTTGCCACGACGCTTGACGAGTACGGCGCCCCGTACGTCGTGAAGGCCGATGGTCTCGCCGCGGGCAAGGGCGTTGTGGTCACGACCGACCGCGACGAAGCGCTCGCGCACGCTGAAACGTATTTGCCGGTTGGTCCGGTGCTCGTTGAGGAGTTTCTTTCCGGCCCCGAAGTGAGCTTGTTCTTCCTCGCCGACGGCGACACCGTGCGCCCCCTCAGCCCCGCTCAGGACTACAAGCGCCTCGGCGACGGCGACGAAGGCCCCAACACCGGCGGCATGGGCGCGTACTCGCCGCTGCCGTGGCTCGCCGACCAGTTCGGTTCGGAGGCTGCCTTCGTGCAGCAGGTAACCGACGAGGTTGCGTTGCCCGTCATTCGCCAGCTGGATGCCGAGGGTACGCCGTTCATCGGTCTGCTGTATGCCGGTCTGATTCTCACCGAGACCGGCATCAAGGTCATCGAGTTCAACGCGCGCTTCGGCGACCCGGAGACTCAGGTTGTTCTTCCCCGCCTCGTCACGCCGCTGTCAGAACTGCTGCTTGCCGCCGCCTCGGGCCACCTCGAAGACCACCCGCTGCCCGAGTTCTCGTCAAAGTCGGCGGTCACCGTTGTGCTCGCGAGCGAGGGCTACCCCGCGAACCCGATCACTGGCCGCGAAATCACCGGACTCGAGCACGCAGCCGCAACCCCCAACGTGCACATCGCGCACGCTGCTACCGCAGCTGATGGTTCCGCTCTCCTCGCCACCGGCGGACGCGTGCTCAACGTCGTCGGCCTCGGCAACGACTTCGCCGAGGCGCGCACCAGCGCGTATGCGGCGCTCGGTAAGATTGAGCTTGAGGGCGCGCAGTACCGCAAAGACATCGCCGCCCGCGTCGTCTCGGAGTAGCTCCGTTTCAAGGCCCGGTGCCGCCAGCATGGCTGGGGCCCCGGGCCTTTTCTGTGCCGTGCTCCTGTTCTGCGCCCCGCGCTTGTCGCGAGAGCCATAAGACGACGCGAGAACCATAAAATTTCGGCCAAAAGTATGGCTGTCGGTGTTTTCTCTTGCTGTCGCGACACGGCGGGCGGAACCATGGGGTTGGCGGCTGTGGTGAACTGTTGGGCATGAGTGCGGAGCGGCTAGTGATTCCGGTCGATACGCTGCGCCGATTCGCCGCCGGTGACGACGCGACGCGGGCGTGGGCTGAGACCGTGGGATATCGAAGACGGCCACACCGCGATCAGCGCGCCCACCGCAATTATCGACGACGCCCTCCGCTCGACCGCGTGAGCGGCTGCTCTGACAGGAGGAGATTCACGCGACAGGAGGTGCATATCGCGGAAATCACCTCCCACGGCGACAATCACCTCCTACCAGAACACCGGACGGCGGGCGGAACCACGAGGCTGAGCATCGGGGCATGAAGCGGAACCACGCGGCGGGGTCGGAACCACGGGGCCGGCCTATCAAGACAGCCCTCAGCCGGAGCCGACCAAGTTAGGTTGCCCTAAGCTGGAAGCATGACGACGGAAAACACTGCGCTCTTTCACCGTGAACTCACTCGCCACGACCTGGTGTTGCGGCAGTTGCAGGTGACGGAGGTGCAGCGCATTGCTCCCGACATGGTTCGCCTGACGGTCGGCGGCGCAGACCTTGACGGCTTCGTCAGCAACGGCGCGGCCGATCACATCAAGCTGTTCCTCCCGAACCCCGAGACCGGCATCATCACGACCCCGCGGGACGGCAACCCGGCCGCCGTCATCTCCCGCGATTTCACGCCACTCGCGCGCGAGACCGCCGAGGGCACGGTGCTCGATCTCGACTTCTACACGCACGTCAACCCCGGTCCGGCTGCATCGTTCGCACTCAACGCGACCCCTGGTTCCGCTCTCACAGTCGGCGGCCCGCGCGGATCGCGCTCGTTCCCCGCCGGCGTCGAACGCCTCATCGTTGTCGCCGATGAAACCGCGATGCCGTCTGCCTCGCGCTGGGTGGCTGACGCACCCGAAGGTGCCGAGGTCTTTGTCATCGCCACGGTGTCCGGCGACGGCGCCTGGGTACAGGGTTACGTCGGTGACCGTGCGACGGTCATTGTGACGCCGAACGCCGCCGAGCCCGCAATCGCGGCGCTCACGAGCGTCGGAATCACCGACACCACGTTCGTATTCGTCGCGGGCAACGCGGCCAACCTCATCACCGTGCGCCGCCACCTCCGCCGCGCGCTCGGCTTGCCCGCGGCGCAGGTGGCCGTGAGCGGGTACTGGCGCACCGGCGTCGTCGCGTGGGACCACCACGCACCCATCGACCCGATGGACCCCGACGAGTAAACCCACGCCGCATACCTCACGCGAAGAAGTAACCCGTCGTAACCCCGCACACGCGCGGGGGATAATGAAACGGTGACTTCTCCTGTGAGCATTCCCGGCTGGACCCACGTGTACTCGGGCAAGGTCCGCGATCTGTATGAGCCGACGTCGGGCGACAGCGCGCGCATGCTCGTGGTCGCGTCTGACCGCATCAGCGCGTTCGACTTTTCGCTGGAGCCGCCGATCCCCAACAAGGGCGCCCTGCTGACGACGCTCAGCGACTGGTGGTTTGAGCAGCTCGCCGGTGCCGACGGTGGCCGCACTATCGCGAACCACCTCACTGGCGAAGAGCCCCCCGCCGAGGTCGCCGGCCGCAGCATGGTCGCGAAGAAGCTCACGATGTTGCCGATCGAATGCGTCGTGCGAGGTTACATCACCGGCAGCGGCTGGCTCGAATACCAGGAGAGCGGAACCGTCTGCGGCATCACACTGCCCGCGGGTCTCAACAATGGCGACCGTCTGCCTGAGCCGATCTTCACACCCGCGTACAAGGCACAGCTGGGCGAGCACGACGAGAACATTTCGTTTGAGCGCGTCACCGAAATCGTGGGGGAAGAGATTGCGATGGACCTCCGCGACACGTCACTCGAGATCTACCGCCGCGCCGCCGCCACCGCCGAAGCGCACGGCCTGATTCTCGCCGACACCAAGTTTGAGTTCGGCCACGACGCGGACGGCGTTCTCACCCTCGCCGACGAAGTGCTCACGAGCGACTCGTCGCGCTACTGGGACAAGGCTTCCTGGGAGGTCGGATCCACGCCGAGCGAACGCATGGCAAGTTTCGACAAGCAGATTGTGCGTAACTGGCTCGCCGCGAACTGGGCCAAACAGGGCACTCCCCCGGTACTCCCCGCCGACATCGTCGAGCAGACCGCCGCGAAGTACGCCGAACTCCTCGACCGCCTGCGCGACTAGCCGAGGCGACTGCCAGGAGTAGCCATGCGTATGCCTGACATGTCTGGGTGGGTGCACTTCGCGCCGCTCAGCGGGTCACTCATCGTTGCGATCGGCGCCATCGCGCTGTGCACGTGGTACCTGTGGGGAGCTCTCAAGCTCTGGCGCCAGCAGCGCCGCTGGAACGTCGCCCGAACGATTTCGTTCGTGCTGGGCTGCGCGGTCATGTTCGCGATCGCAACGTTCGGCGTCAATACCGAGATGACGACGTCGCTTGCAGCCCTCATGTTCGTGCAGATTACTGCGCTTGTCGTGGTTCCGCCCCTCCTCGTGGTCGGCTCCCCCGGCCACCTACTGTTGCGCACGACACCGCACCATGGTCTCGGTCGCGTCGTTCTACGAGTCGCGCATGCGGGGCTACGATCACCGATGATGCGGTTTCTCACGCACCCGGCGATGCCGATCGCGTTCGCACTGATCGTCTACCCCGGGCTCTACTTCACCGACGCGATCAGCCCAATCATAGGGTCCCGTGTCGGCGCCGACCTGCTGCTCATTGGCTTGCTCGTCATCGGCATTGTCTCGGCCGTGCCCCTGTGGTCGGCTGACCCGTTGCCGCGCCCACCGTCGTATCCGATTCGACTCATCGACATTCTTGTTGAACTGCAGATTCACGCGATCATGGGCCTCATTCTGTTGCGCGCAGCAAGCCCCATGTTCTCGCGCTACACCGGCCCCGATGCTCTTGCCGAGCAGTCGATCGCGGGCACCCTGCTGTGGACGTACGCTGAGCTTCCTCTGCTCATCGTGCTGATTGTCGCCCTATCGCGGTGGCATGATCGCGACCGCTCCCACGCGCGCATCAACGAATCACGTGAAGACGCGGAGCTCGACGAGTACAACGCGTATCTGGCGAGCATCGCGCGCAAGAACTAGAAAGCGAGCGGAACCGCGACCGCAGTCGCAGGTTCCGCTCGCTTTTTTGAGACGTTTAGTCGTCGCAGTTCGGGCAGACGCCCGTAGCGGGCAGTGCCAAGAAGCACGTGTCGCAGTAGGCAACCGGACGCTCAGCCGCGGCCGCAGCACGCTGCTGCGGGGTCGACGGTTTGTTGCTCTTCACGCGCGTTGACGGTGACGACGACGCGGCCGGACGAATCGGCTTCGACGGCGCAAACCGGGGTAGTGCGGGCTTGTACGGAAGATCAAAGCCGCGAGCGCGACCATCTTCTTCACGGTGGGCGATGTAACCCGCGGCAACGAAGTGCGGCGGCTTACCAGAACGGGGTTTCAGGCCGATGTAGGCACCCGAAGCGGGCACGTAGTATTCGGCGTAGATTCCGCGAGCCAGAAACTCGCGGATGGCGGGCAGGTTTTCGACCGGAATCCGCACATGCGACAGGCAAGCATCAAACGACGTGAAACGCTGACGATCCTTCTGATCGTTAGCGCCGACAACGACATAACCCAGTGCGGTGAACTGCGTTGCGGCAGCCGCGAAGCCCGAGATCTGGCGGGCGCTGAGCGCGTCGCCGGTCTGGTATTCGTAGGCCGCGGCAAAGAGCGCGCGGGTGTCGTATCGGCCACTTCGGGCTATCACAAACGACTCGTTGACCTCTTTGAATCCGTAGCGGATCAAGAACAGTTCACGACCCAGCTTGTCGAACTCGTCGAAGGCTTGTGAGATGGCGGAATGGTCGGTCAGGGATGAATAGGAGACCACTATTCAACGGTACGCCACATGCTCGGGCGTGTCTGACCGTCATCTGAACATTTGGCGGTGGTTCAGAACTGCGGCGCCCGCTCGTTGACCACGAAGCCTGCGGCACTCGCGTCGTAGTGGCCGACGGCGACGCCATCGATCCACACGCGCTCGGCGCGCGCCATGATGTCGACGGGGTCGGTCGACCACAGTACGAGGTCGGCATCCTTTCCGATTTCAAGCGTGCCGACGCGGTCGTCAACGCCGAGCACCTTGGCCGGGTTGATCGTGACGGCGCGTAGTGCGGTCTCGCGGTCAAGGCCTTCCTTGATCGCAAACGTGACCTGGTGAATCAAGAAGTTGATGGGGATCACCGGGTGGTCGGTGATGATCGAGATTTCAACGCCCGCGCGCGCCAGCTTGCCCGGGTTTGCAATCGAGCGGCCGCGCAGCTCTGGCTTCGACTTCGTGGTGAACAGCGGACCGATCAGCACCGGCACACCCTTCTCAGCCAGCACATCCGCGATCACGTGCGCCTCGGTTCCGTGGTCGATGACCAGGTCGTAGCCGAACTCTTCCTGCAGGCGCAGGGCGGTCGCGATGTCGTCGGCACGGTGGCTGTGCTGACGCCACGGAATCTCACGCTTCAGCACCGCGATCAGCGGCTCGAGGGCGATGTTGCGGCCGGTCTTGCCCTCGTCGATCCAGTTCTGAGCTTCGGCGAAAGCCTTGCGAATCACCATCGCGGTGCCGAGGCGGGTCGACGGCGTCTTGTCTTTGCCGGCGTATACGCGCTTTGGGTTCTCGCCCAGCGCGCTCTTCACACCGCTGGGCGCACGCATCACCATGTCGTCAACGCGACGGCCGAAGGTCTTGAGCGTCGCGGCCTGACCGCCGATCGCGTTACCCGAGCCTGGGTTGACGTTGACGGTCGTGATGCCACCCTTGAGCGCCTCATCGAAGCCGGGGTCAAACGGGTTGATCGCGTCAATCGCACGCACACCGGCGGTGACCGGGTCGGTCATTTCGTTGGTGTCGTCGTCTTTCGCGTTCTCGCCCTCTTCGTGGGTTCCGACGTGAACGTGCGCGTCGATCAGGCCCGGCAACACCCAGCGGCCCATCGCGTCGATCACCTCAGCACCCTCCGGAACCGCGACATCCGGCCCAAGAGCCGCAATCTTTGCGTCGGTCACCACAATGGTTCCGTCAAATTCTTCGCCAGAAATCGGCACAATGTGGGCACCGGTGATCGCAAACGTCGACATGTCACTCCTCAGTTTCGAAAGCCGCGCACAGCGCTGTGCGGCTCATTCCACCTTACGAGCGAGTAGCCTCAGACATGACACCGAAGCGGAACCGCGTGGGGCGGAACCTGTCGGGTCGCGGTTCTGAGATAAGGGGAACGCATGTTGATCGACCCATCACGCACGGCACGCCGCGGTCGCGCAGTGCGCCTCATTGCCCTTACCGGTTTGGTCACCACGGCGAGTGTCGCGTTGACCGGATGCGCGGGCTCGGTCGAGACGAACTTTGACTCGGGGTTCTCGGTGACCGCAGCGGTTCGTGACGTGCCTGCCGGCGACGCCGAACGCTATGACTTCATCGCGGCTGATCTTGCCGCGATTGCCGAACTCGAAGGCGTTGAGCGTAGCGGTAACCCGGCCGAGTGGCTCATGCCGCTCACGAATCCCGTCGGCGATGCTTCCGTTCTCGTCGCGGTGCCCGATGTGTTCATTCCGGGCGCTGGTGATGCCGGCTTCGAGGCTCTGGGCTGGAATCTCAACGACGTTGATCGCTTCGTCTCGTACTCGGCGTTGCCGGTTTCTTTCACGGTCATCGCCGGGGAACTGCCGGCGTTGCCGGAATCGCTTCCCGCCGTGAGCGACACGGTGCGCACCGATGTCCAAGGTGAAGATTTCGAAGTTGACTTTGATTCGGTCGGTACGGTGATTGACCGTCTCGGGCGCCCGACTCGTTTTGCGCAAGAGGGCAAACGTATCGCAATGAGCTCATCGACCGAGCTCGCTGAATCGTGGGTCGGCACGGGTGAAACGCTCGCCGACGATGAGGCTGTGAAGGCGATTGCCAGCACCCTCGACGGCTACGGCGTGATGTCGGCGGTCATCACGCAGCCAGCCGCGTTCAGCGGCCAGACGATTCTCGGGCCCGACGTCTCTCCGGCAGAAGCCGAAGCCGCACTCAAAGAATTCGACGCCCTGGTTCCGCCTGCCCCTTACGACTTAGTTGGACTCGGCTGGACGGTCGTCGATGGCGCTCCGCGCTGGATTGCGACGTATCACTTTCTCTCCGAGGACGCCGCGAAAGACGGCGCTCAGGTATTGCGTGCGGTGTGGGAGAAGGGTGCGACGCTCACGAGCCACAAGCCTATTTCGTCGCTCGCGACGGTCAACGATGTGTTCGTGAAAGACACCACTGTTGCTGTCGTGCTCACGCCGACCGAGGGCACCCCGGCTTCGGTGTTGTACGACCTGCTGATGCGACGTGAGGTGCTGTTCGCGAGCCGATAGGTCTCTGGTTTGATCCCGCGGCGACGGTTAGGGTCGTGGTGGGACGAATCAAGGGGGACGTATGTTGGTGACGAATTCACGACGCGCGCGAAACCGGCGCCGCATTCTCGGGGCGCTGGTGGCCGTTGGTGTGGGAATTGCGCTGACCGGGTGCGGCGCGAGCGGTGGGTCCGGCTTTGCCGATGGATATTCGGTGACCGCGGCGGTTAACGCCGTGGCGGTGCCTGCCGAACTCGACGAGTTTTATGTGTTGTCCACCGCCAACCTCACGGGCCTGCAGGAGGCGCTGGAGATGGAGGATGACGCGGAGTGGTTGCGCAACGTCATGATCGGTCGCGATGAAGACGACAATCCGATCGCCCTCTCCCTCAATGTGCCGAGCCAGTGGACCTACTTTGAGAACGCCGCTTTTCCGTGGGAGCTCACTGACGTGACGCAGTTCGCTGACTTTGCCGCGCCGCCGCACGCGTTCACGCTGTACGTCGGTAATGATGAGGTCGCGATTCCCGATGACTTTGTGGCGTGGGAAAGCGACATCAAGACCGACTTGGAGGGTGAAGACTTCGCCCCCGACCTCGCGAGCGTTGGCAACGTGATCGATCCGGTCGGTCGCCCCACCCGTATTGCGGAGAAGAACGGCACGATCGGCCTCGGGCCCTCCACCGAGTTGGTCGCGGATTGGCTTGCCGGCAAGAACGCGTTCGGCACGCACCCAGGCATCACGGATGTTGCGAAGGCCCTGGACAAAGCGCAGGCGTTATCTGCGATCATCACGCCCGCCGCACCAGATGTGATGGGCGACGCCAAGATTGATGAACCGTTCGACACGGTCGGACTCGGTTGGGCGATGCGCGACGGTGACCCGCGGTGGATTGTCGTCTACCAGTTCGCATCTGCGAGCGACGCGGGCGATGCTCAGGATGACCTCGTGTCGGCTTGGGAAGAGGAAGCTCTCAACGACAAGGCGCCGCTTTTCGTCGGAAGTGACCGCAGTGATGCGACGATCACCATCACGTTGGAGCCACGCGAGGGCCAGTCGGGCACGCTGCTGTATCGGTACCTTCTTGATCCGACGAACGGCTTGATGGTCTCGGTTAAATAGCGGAGCGCGGTAGCGATTCCGGTAATCTGGCCGTTTTCTCGTTCAGCAAACGCTCAGGTATCGCTATCGTTTGGGTAGCCCTTTTCCCGTTCCCCAAAGGAGTGCCCGAATGCCCCTGTGGACCCGCCACGGCGATGGTCAGGCTGTTAAGCCCGGCTCGATCGTCAAACCGACCGAACGCCTGGGATGGCCGTCGACGATTGCGATGGGCGCTCAACACGTCATCGCAATGTTCGGCGCAACCTTCCTGGTTCCGACCCTCACCGGATTCCCGGTGGCAACGACTCTGTTGTTCAGCGGCCTCGGAACCATCCTGTTCTTGCTCATCACGGGCAACAAGCTGCCGAGCTACCTCGGCTCATCGTTCGCATTCATCGCGCCTGTCACGGCCGCTGTCGCTGTCGGCGGAACGGGCTCGGCGCTCGCCGGTATCGTCGCCGTTGGTGTGCTGCTCGCGCTTATCGGTCTCGTCGTTCACACCGCCGGTGTGGCGTGGGTCGACAAGTTCATGCCGCCCGTTGTAGCTGGCGCGATCGTTGCGCTCATCGGCTTCAACCTGGCCCCGGTTGCGTGGGCGAACTTCCAGGCGGCCCCTGTCACGGCGCTCATCACGTTGTGCGCCGTCATCATCTGTGGTGTCGTCTTCCGCGGCTTCCTCGGCCGCATTTCGATCTTCCTCGGCGTCATCGTCGGCTACATCGTCGCCGCGGTTCGCGGTGAGGTCGACCTGAACCTCGAAGGCGTCGCCTGGGTCGGCCTGCCGCAGTTCGATGTCCCCGACTTCGTCTCGCCGTCGACCTGGTCGGCCATGGCCATGTTCCTTCCGGTCGTGCTCGTGCTCGTCGCCGAGAACGTCGGCCACGTTCGCGGTGTCGCGTCGATGGCTGAAGACGACTCAATCAACCAGATGACCGGTAAGGCCCTCATCGCTGACGGCGCTGCCACTGTGCTTGCCGGTGGCCTGGGTGGTTCCGGAACCACGACCTACGGTGAGAACATCGGTGTCATGGCGGCAACGCGCGTGTACTCGACGGCGGTCTACTGGGTTGCCGGTCTATTCGCGATTGTGCTGTCGATGTCGCCCGTCGTTGGTGCGGTCTTCAACTCGATCCCGGTTGGCGTCCTCGGCGGTGTAACCACCGTTCTGTACGGCCTCATCGGCATCATCGGCATCAAGATCTGGGTCGACAACCGCGTTGACTTCTCGCGTCCGGTCAACCAGTACACGGCAGCCGTTTCGCTCGTCGTCGCGATCGCCGGCTTCACGTGGAAGCCCGAAGGCTTCGAGTTCGGTGGCATCGTGCTCGGTACGGTGGCCGCTCTCGTGATCTACCACGTCGGTAACGCCATCGCTCGTGCCCGCAAGACGGGTGCTGATGACGGTGGTCCGATCCCCGCGGTCGGTCCGCTGGGCGGCGACCCGGAGAACTAAGTCTCCTGACGACGACGGGCCGGTGGCTGCATGCAAATGCGCCACCGGCCCGTCGCTGTTTGTGAGCGCGGCGCGTGGCCGCCGCGGGGCGAGCCGATTGCGGGCTCGTTCTGGTGCTGGCTTCACAATGGTGGTGGCACGCCCGTGGGAGATGGGGAGGGTGCTGGGTTCGTTCTCTGCGTGCTGATAGCTCGCCAGGCACGGCTCACCACGGTGATCGGTGGAAATCACGTCGAACGAACATTCCGGTCGAGACTCGCCGCTACTGATTTGGGGGTTATTCCCCGGCGGCACAGCTCACCACGGTGAGATTGGTGGTGGCTTCACGCCTGGGGGTTTCACGCCGGGTGGTGGGTTGCCGCGGCGTTTTGCCCGCCGGGTGAGGCGGAGGGAGGAGGATGTGCTTCGTCGCCAGCGGCCGGTGGGGTCGATCCAGTTGGGGGCGCGTACTTCGGGGATTCCGGATGTCATGCGTATCGTCCAGCCGGATATCGCGAGATACCGGTGATGGAACCAGCACAGCATGACCCCGTTGTCAGTGTGCGTGGCGCCACCGTTGGCGTGTTCGTTGACGTGGTGGATTTCACACCACGCGGCCGGGGTTGTGCAGCCCGGAATGACGCATCCGCCATCACGGAGCGCGATCGCGCGGCGCTGGTGGGCGTTGAAGATACGGTTCTCGGTGGAGATATGGGTGATGCGGCCGTCAGCGGTGATGCTCACGCGCTGCGTCGTGCCCGCACAACCAGCGTGGTGTGCCGCTTCAAGCGGTACGCTCGCTGCCGTCGATGGCAGAAACGCGGTTCCGGTGCCGGATGCGAGGGATTCGTCATCAACCATCACGACGAGCGTGGGCGCGGCGCCGCCGATCGTGGGCGTATCTTCGCTCGCCGCGGCGACCATGAACGCGGTGATGAACGCGTCATGTCGTTTCTGCGCGGCGGTGCGGGAATCAGCTACCTCGAGGGGCGCGCACGAGCACCGGGACGGGTCTTCACACCCGCAGTACGCATCGAGCGCACGCTGCTCAGCCGCGGTAGCATCGTCTGGACCGCCCGGGGCATCCGAGCCGCCAGGACCGCCTGCGGCATCCAGCCGGTCTGCGCCGTTAACGCTCCCATCAGCCCCAGCGCTTCCGCCCATGCCCGCGCGTTCATCACGGGTTAGTTCGTCGCCGGCCCGTTCATCGCAGGTTCGATCGTCGCCGCCGAGTTCGTCGCTGGGTCGGAAAATCACGCGAGACGCTTTCGTGTCGCGGGGTGTGCCCATCGCGTCGAGAAAACGTTGGATTTGTTCGGCCCCTTCGGGCAGGAGGTGTCCGCGGAGTTCCACGAGTCCGTCTTTCACCGCGCCAAGGGTGACGCCGCGCTTGCGGAGCGCCGCATGCTCAACGGGTTCGGCACCGTCGGCGTCGATGACGTTTGCCCAGACGTTAGCGTGCATCCGCAACGTGTCAGCGGTCGCCGGCATCGTTGCTTCGGTCGACGTCTCCCCCGTTTCCGGGTCAAATTCGTATCCGCGGGCGGCCGCCGCGAGAGCCGTGTCAGCGAGCGCAACAAGCTCGGCGTCAAATGAGCGGCCCGGCGGGCGAATCGCGCCAACAATACTGGCGGCCGCACCGGCTCCGATCTCCCCATCGAGAATCNGGCGTCAAATGAGCGGCCCGGCGGGCGAATCGCGCCAACAATACTGGCGGCCGCACCGGCTCCGATCTCCCCATCGAGAATCGTCTGACGCAACGCCGGCAATGGTGCTTCGAGGAGTTCGCCCGTCGTGATCGACCGGGAGCGCTTCGTCGCCTCCGCCACCCGCAACATCGACCGCGCAATCGCCGAGCTCACCCGCGTGGTTTGTTGCACGACCTCGCTCGCCGACGCATATCCAAGCCGGGTCGACAAACGCTCGGCGACGTCGGCCGTGGCCGACCGCTGCTGCACCTCACACCCACCCACAACGACGAGTGACTCGGCAATTCGCAACGCCTCGCCCGCCGCCGTTAACAGGCCAATAAGTTCAGCATCATCCACGAGCGAAACGCACTCCGAGTCATGAAAATCTCGCACAACAGACGCCAGCGCACCGATGGCATCGCGGACTCGCGATACCGGTGACTGACCTGCCGTGTTCATGCCCAAAGCATCTCACCAACCACCGACATTCAGACCCAATAAATGGCCGGTCTGAGACTATTTACCTGAGTTTTTCCTGAGTGTTTGAAGCATTATTTGAGGACCGTTCAAGCCAGGCCGATTCGGTCTACTCAAACCGTTTCGTCTCGGTCGCTTCGCGTCCTCGCTCAACTGTCAGTGTGGGTGGTGGCCGACGGTGTCTGCTGACAGGCTCGGTGTTGGTACTTGCTGCTGGACGTGACTCATCGCTCAACTGACCGCGTTTGCGTGTGTCTTGCGC
>NZ_JBNTKF010000040.1:0-5311 GCF_050408675.1 Microbacterium daqui
CGCGCGCAGACTCCCGTGGCAGCCCCCGTGACGGCGGCACCCGAATCGACCGAGCGGGCGGCGACGCTGACGTCTCTCCTGCAGAACGAAGCGCCCCTTGCTGAGATGGCGGTCGTGTTGACCGACCCCACGCTCATCACCGGGGCCGAACGGGCTGAAGTGTTGCAGTTGTTCTCGGTAGCGTGGCTCGGCGACCCGGGGTGGGATGCGGCGATCGCTGCCCACCGCACCTCGGTGACGGCGACGTTGAATGCGATCGACATCGCACCGATCTCGACGATTCAGTTTTTGACGAGCGGATCCTCCATTCCGCTTCAGGTGCGCAACGACCTGCCGTTTGCTGCGACGGTGAAGCTGTGGGCTCAGCCCGACGACTTCCGCCTGACCGTCGAGTCACCGATCACCGTCGAGGCGCAAGCCGGTGCCGTTACCAAGGTGCTGGTTCCGGTCACCGCAGGTCTCGGCAACGGCGACGTCACCATTCGCTTCTGGCTCACGGCGGAGAACGGTCACAACATCGGGGCGCCGATGTACACCGACGTTCTCGTGCGCGCCGAGTGGGAGAAGATCGGTGTCGCGATCTCGGGCGCGGTCGTCATTTTTTTGATCGTCGGCGGTATATTCCGCACGGTGCATAAGCGTCGCAAGGCCCGTGCTTTGGCGGCTGCAGAGGCTGTCGAAGCTCCTGGCGAATCGGCTATTGCTGCTATTGGTGACGCCGAGGCCTGCGACGAAGAACCCAAGGATTTGAATGGCTAACATCGGGCGCGCAAGCGCGTTCATCGCGGCGGGCACCCTGGTTTCACGCCTCACGGGTCTCGTCCGCACCATGGTGCTGGTCACGGCCATCGGTGTCTTTGCGGTTGGCGACGCGTTCAACACCGCCAACGGACTGCCCAACGCGATCTACGCGCTCGTCTCAGCCGGCCTGCTGACGGCCATTGTGGTTCCGCAGGTTGTGAGGGCCGCGCGGAACGCAGACGGTGGTTCCGCGTTCATCTCCAAACTCTTCACGATCGGCGTCGTGGGCCTGTTTGCGATCACGGTGCTCGCGATGGTCGCGGTGCCGTGGCTCGTGGAACTGTATTCGCCACAGTTCTCGGCCCCGCAGAAGGCGCTCGCCGTCGCACTCGGGTACTGGTGCGTGCCGCAGCTGTTCTTCTACGGCGTGTTCGCGCTCATCGGTGAGACGCTCAACGCCCGCAACGTTTTTGGGCCGTACGCGTGGGCGCCGGTCGTCAACAACATCGTGTCGACCGCCGGCTTCGCGCTCATCATCTGGTTGTACGGCGGCAACCTCACCGTTATCGAAGACTGGACTCCCGACCGCATTGCGCTGCTCGGCGGTTCTGCCACCCTCGGCATCGCGGTGCAGTTCTTCGTGCTGATGCTGTTCTGGAAGCGCGCGACGTTGCGCGTGCGACCAGATTTCCAGTGGCGAGGCGTGGGTCTCGGCGAAATCGTCAAGATGGCCGGGTGGACGTTCTTGATGGTCATGGTCGGAACCATCGGTGGTGTCGTGCAGAGCCAGGTGGTTTCTGACGCGTCGGGGGAGTACCCCGCGGGGCTCGTGATGAGCAATGCGTGGCTCGTCTATATGGTTCCGTATTCGGTCATCGTGCTGTCAATCGGTACCCCGTTCTTCACACGCATGAGCGAGTTCGGCAGTGCCGGAAAGACGCACGAGCTGCGCGAAACGATCGACACATCGATTCGAACGCTCGGGTTCTTCATCGTCATCGCAACGGCCGTGCTCGCTGCGGGTGCTGTGCCCGCGTCGCGTATCTTCACGAACTCGGGAGATGAGGCGATCCTGTCGGCGCCGGTGCTGCTGGCATATCTCGTCAACCTCATTCCGGTCGCGATTCTGTTTGTCATTCAGCGCATGTTCTACATCTTGGGTGACACCCGCACGCCGTTCTTCTTCACGCTGCTGCAGGGTGTGCTGATCGTGGCATCGGCGTATCTTGCGGCTGCGTTCTTGCCGCTCAGCATGCTTGCCGCCGGTGTGGCCCTCGGTCAGTCGGTAGCGACGATCGTGCAGCTCATTGTGGCGACCGTGCTGTTGCACCGCCGCTTCGGTTCGCTGAACGCCGGCTCGTGGCTACGTGGCTACGCGCGCTTCGCAATCGCCGGTGTGGTTGCCGGTGTTGCGGGTTGGGGCGTCTGGCAACTGTTGGGCGGCAGCTCAAGCTGGCTGCTGGACGGCAAAATTACCGCAATGCTGGGTCTGGGCATCATCGGCATCGTCGCCGGCGTTGTCTACATTGGGGTGCTTACCATCGTGCGCGCCCCCGAACTTTCCGTTGCTACGGACCAAATCAAACGGTTCCGCCGCCGCTCGGCGGAATAACCCGCGGTTACGATGGGTTTACATACCTGAAAGCCAGGAGGAAAAGTGCGTCAGGTCACCATTATCGGATCCGGTCCTGCCGGATTGACGGCAGCAATCTACACCGCCCGTGCGGGTCTCGAGCCGCTCGTTATCGCGAGCTCGGTTGAGGCCGGAGGTGAGCTCATGAAGACGACGGATGTCGAGAACTTCCCGGGCTTCCCCGACGGAATCCAGGGCCCCGAGCTTATGGAGAAGATGCAGGCGCAGGCCGAGAAGTTCGGTGCTGAGGTTGCCTACGCTGACGCTGTCGAGCTTGACCTCGAAGGCCCCGTGAAGAAGATCACGCTGGGCGACGGCAAGGTTATCGAGTCACAGACCGTGATCTACGCGACCGGTTCTGCCTACCGCAAGCTGGGTCTGCCGGGCGAAGAGCGCCTGTCAGGCTTCGGTGTTTCGTGGTGCGCAACGTGCGACGGCTTCTTCTTCCGCGACCGCGTTATCGCCGTCGTCGGTGGTGGCGACTCGGCAATGGAAGAGGCAACGTTCCTCACACGCTTCGCGTCGAAGGTTTACGTCATTCACCGCAAAGACACCCTGCGCGCCTCCAAGATCATGCAGGAACGCGCCATGGCGAACGAGAAGATCGAGTTCGTGTGGAACACCGAGGTCGTCGACGTCGTCGGTGACGGCGCTGTCAGCTCGCTGCGGCTGCGCAACACCGTCGATGGTTCCGACAGCACGCTCGACGTACAGGGCCTGTTCATCGCGATCGGCAACGACCCGCGCACGCATCTCGTACACGGCAAGGTCGATCTGACTGCTGACGGAACCATTTGGGTCGACGGCCGCTCGTCGAAGACCACGGTTCCGGGCGTTTTCGCGGCCGGTGACGTGCTCGACCCGACCTACCGCCAGGCTGTTACGGCTGCCGGCTCGGGCACCGTGGCCGCCCTGGATGCCGAGCACTACCTCGCAGCCCTGGCCGATGGTTCCGCCGCCGTCGAAGAGGCAGCCGCGGTCTAAGGAACATTCGCCGGCCCGCCGGCGTTACAGACGATGAGGGCGTTCGCGCTCAATCAACAGAAAGAAGAATCATGACGGCACAGGCAACGAGTTCTGCAACGTGGGACGCCGACGTTCTGCAGGCTGAGGGTCCGGTTCTGGTCGACTTCTGGGCTGAATGGTGCGGTCCGTGCCGCGCAGTTTCGCCAATTCTCGACGAGATTGCGGCTGAGCACGCTGGCAAGATCACCATCATCAAGCTCAACGTTGATGAGAACCCCGACCTGGCGATGAAGTACCAGATCACGTCGATCCCGGCGATGAAGGTCTTCAACAAGGGTGAGGTCGAGACCACGATCATCGGCGCCAAGCCCAAGGTCGCGCTCGAGGCTGACCTCGCGAAGTACCTCGGATAATCGCCCGTCACGTTTGTGACGTAAAGGGGGCTTCGGAACCATCACCTGGTTCCGAAGCCCCCTTTTTCGTCGTTGAGCGAGCGCCAGCGAGACGAAACGCCCCGATGCGTACGGGGGAGTGTTTCACGTGAAACGGGCTCTTCGTAATTAGCGGTGTAGGTGGGATCTGAATCCTCCGGCTTCGAGTAGCGATCTGGCGACGTAGTTCGTCAGGTTCCGGAAGCCGAGGGCAGAGCCGCGGAGGTGCTCGAGGCGGCCGTTGATCGCCTCCGTTGGTCCGTTCGACGTTCCGGGACGGTCAAAGAACGCGAGGATGTCCGCTGTGCGCTGCTTGAGTGTGCGGCCGAGCTTGCGAAGTTCGATGAGGCCGGTCGGGACGCCGGTGCTGACCGCGTCGATCACTGCCTTCATCATCTGCTTGCCGAGCTTCTTGTCAGGTTCCCGATACGCGGCGATCATGCGCTGGTAGATGCCCCAGGTCGCTTCGACCTGGACATGGTCGTCGTCGGCGAACAGCTTCTTCAGCCGGGTCCTCTGCCGGTCGGTGAGCAGCTTGTCGCCGGTGTGCAGGGTGCGGCGGGCCTGGTAGAGCGGGTCGCCCTTCATCCCGCGGCGCCCGAAAATGTCTTGCTGAACGCGGCGGCGGCAGACATCAAGCGCGTCACCGGCGAGACGGACCACATGGAACGGATCCATTACCGGGATCGCGACGGGCAGCTCCTCAGCGGTGGCGGTCTTGAACCCGCTGAACCCGTCCATCGCGACGACCTCGATCCGATCCCGCCACTTCTTCGGACGGGCGGCGAGCCACTGCTTGAACACCGCTTTGGAGCGGCCCTCGACCATGTCCAGCAGCCTGGCCGGCCCGGTCTTGTTCCGGTTCGGGGTGAGGTCGATGATCACCGTGACGTACTTGTCACCGAAGCGGGTGTGCCGCCAGACATGCTCATCGACGCCGATCGTGGTGACGCCGTCGAACCTCGTCGGGTCATCGATAAGACGCCGACGGCCCTCGGCGAGAATCGCGGTGTTCGCTGTGTGCCAGGACACGCCAAGACCGGCGGCGGCACGGGACACGGTGAGATGGTCGACCACGATCGCCTCCAACGCCCACCCCAGCCCGCCACGGGAGATCTTCGCCCGCGGCGCGGCGGCAGCCGTCGTGTCCTGACGCCAGGTGCGCCGGCAGTGATAGCACCGGTATCGGCGCACCCGCACTAGCAGCAGCGTCGACCGGTGGCCGAACGGCTCATGCGCCAGAGGCCGCACCACAGTGTCGCGCACGACGCCTTCGGCGCCGCACTTGCGACACCATGGATCCGACTCGATCACGCGACACTCGATCACCGCCCGGCCTGCCTCGATCCGCTGCCCGACAGCTTCGAGACCGAGCTCGTCAAGTCGGCAGAACGTAGTGAGATCAGGCGCGGCGAAGGTAGCGTTGAGCACGTCGAGGTCTTTCAGATGGGCAGCGTAGGAACTTCCATCCTGGAAGACCTCGACCCCTATCCGCGAACCAGCGAGCGCACCCCACCTACACCCTCAAATGCGAAGAGCC
>NZ_JBNTKF010000041.1:0-2213 GCF_050408675.1 Microbacterium daqui
ATCAATTACGAAACAAACCGAAGCTTGTTCCGCAAGATGCTCGCGTCCACTGTGTAGTTCTCAAAGTACGGGCGGTATCCAAACCGTTTCACCAGCAAAGCCGGCAACCCAGTAAGGATCCGAGGAATCAGTCACAACCCAAAGGTCATGTCCGGTCCCTCAGGACCCAACAGCGTGCAGCCACCAACCCGCTCACCCAGAACTTTCCAACCGCAAGCGGCGTACTCATCCCAAGATCACGTCTTGGCAGCATGTCAAATGTTCCACCCATGAGCTCCCAGCGAAGAACGTGTGCCTTCGATCTGGGTTCTGGACTCCGAAGAGTCAGATGCTCCTTAGAAAGGAGGTGATCCAGCCGCACCTTCCGGTACGGCTACCTTGTTACGACTTAGTCCTAATTACCGATNACTCCGAAGAGTCAGATGCTCCTTAGAAAGGAGGTGATCCAGCCGCACCTTCCGGTACGGCTACCTTGTTACGACTTAGTCCTAATTACCGATCCCACCTTCGACGGCTCCCTCCACAAGGGTTAGGCCACCGGCTTCAGGTGTTACCGACTTTCATGACTTGACGGGCGGTGTGTACAAGACCCGGGAACGTATTCACCGCAGCGTTGCTGATCTGCGATTACTAGCGACTCCGACTTCATGAGGTCGAGTTGCAGACCTCAATCCGAACTGGGACCGGCTTTTTGGGATTCGCTCCACCTTACGGTATCGCAGCCCATTGTACCGGCCATTGTAGCATGCGTGAAGCCCAAGACATAAGGGGCATGATGATTTGACGTCATCCCCACCTTCCTCCGAGTTGACCCCGGCAGTATCCCATGAGTTCCCACCATTACGTGCTGGCAACATAGAACGAGGGTTGCGCTCGTTGCGGGACTTAACCCAACATCTCACGACACGAGCTGACGACAACCATGCACCACCTGTTCACGAGTGTCCAAAGAGTCCCGTATTTCTACGGTGTTCTCGTGTATGTCAAGCCTTGGTAAGGTTCTTCGCGTTGCATCGAATTAATCCGCATGCTCCGCCGCTTGTGCGGGTCCCCGTCAATTCCTTTGAGTTTTAGCCTTGCGGCCGTACTCCCCAGGCGGGGAACTTAATGCGTTAGCTGCGTCACGGAATCCGTGGAATGGACCCCACAACTAGTTCCCAACGTTTACGGGGTGGACTACCAGGGTATCTAAGCCTGTTTGCTCCCCACCCTTTCGCTCCTCAGCGTCAGTTACGGCCCAGAGATCTGCCTTCGCCATCGGTGTTCCTCCTGATATCTGCGCATTCCACCGCTACACCAGGAATTCCAATCTCCCCTACCGCACTCTAGTCTGCCCGTACCCACTGCAGGCCGGAGGTTGAGCCTCCGGATTTCACAGCAGACGTGACAAACCGCCTACGAGCTCTTTACGCCCAATAATTCCGGATAACGCTTGCGCCCTACGTATTACCGCGGCTGCTGGCACGTAGTTAGCCGGCGCTTTTTCTGCAGGTACCGTCACTTTCGCTTCTTCCCTGCTAAAAGAGGTTTACAACCCGAAGGCCGTCATCCCTCACGCGGCGTTGCTGCATCAGGCTTTCGCCCATTGTGCAATATTCCCCACTGCTGCCTCCCGTAGGAGTCTGGGCCGTGTCTCAGTCCCAGTGTGGCCGGTCACCCTCTCAGGCCGGCTACCCGTCGACGCCTTGGTGAGCCATTACCTCACCAACAAGCTGATAGGCCGCGAGCTCATCCCAGACCGAAATTCTTTCCAAACAATGACCATGCGGTCCTGTTTCGTATCCAGTATTAGCAGCTGTTTCCAACTGTTATCCCAGAGTCCGGGGCAGATTGCTCACGTGTTACTCACCCGTTCGCCACTGATCCACAGAGCAAGCTCTGCTTCACCGTTCGACTTGCATGTGTTAAGCACGCCGCCAGCGTTCATCCTGAGCCAGGATCAAACTCTCCGTAAAAAACGATTGCATACACCCCAACCGGAATAGGCTGGAAATGCAGCGAGTTCAATCATGACCAAAGAGATAAATCATTGCTGACTATCCGTTGCCTAGCCGAAAAACGACTAGGTCTTTGATCCAAAGGAATTCTCACCCAGCCGAAGCTAGACGAGGATAATTTGGCATTTGACAAGTGCACGCTGTTGAGTTCTCAAGGATCGGATGCTCCCCCACCAAACCATCACTGGCCTGCCAAAGGGCAACTTCTCTATCTTA
>NZ_JBNTKF010000042.1:0-1794 GCF_050408675.1 Microbacterium daqui
TAGGGTGGAGCACGTCGAGGTCTTTCGGGATGGTGAGCGTGAAGAACTTCCATCCTCCGGGAGACCTCGACCCCTACCCAGCCAGCGACGCGCTCAACCCACTACACCCTCGTTCGTGAAGAGCCAGAAATCGGGGTGCGAACGAGGTGGCTGCCGGTCGTCGTCCACAGCCGCGAATAGTCGCCCTGGGCATGCACCCAGCGCACGTCGGCGCGGCGAATGATGCGGGTTTCGGAACCAACGGTGACGGGAATCTTTTCGTCGGACACGGCGGGAGAGCCAGCAAGATTCGCATCGATCGCGCGGCCGAGCGCGACCGTGAGTCGCTCGAGCCGCACCGGCTTCAGCACGTAGTCAACGGCCGCAACGTCAAACGCGTCGACGGCACGCGAGTCATCAGCCATGACGAAGATGACGGCGGGACGCTGCTGAAACTGCTGCAGGGCACGGGCAAGATCGAGGCCGCTGAGACCGGGCATGTGAATGTCGAGAAACACCACGCCGACCGATGTCGCACTGAGAACACGCAGCGCATCAGCGCCCGAGGAGACTCGGTAGATTTCACCCACGCGTGCGTCAGCGCGCAGCAGAGCGGTGAGCTCGTTCAGTGCGGGTGCCTCATCATCGGCGATCAGAATGTCGACTGTCATGCCATCGTTTCGTGTCATGCGCGCCATCGCGCACGTCTCAGGGTACCCGCCCGCCGGTCACTCCAGCCCGCGCACCTCGGCACCGAGCCAATCGGCGAGCTTCACCCGCCCGCTGCAAAACCTCCAGCATGCGCGGCACCTGGTTGGGTCCGTACCAGCCCGACTCCGAGCGGTGGGCGACCGCCGCCGTGTCAGGAATGCCCGGCGCAGCCAATGGCCCCTGTGCGCGCACGGCAAGGCGCCGAGCCTCATCTTTCGTCAGCTGCACTGCCACGGCGACACTCTACGCCCCGCTGCCGACACTCACACAGCCCCGGCTTCCCCATCCGCGCGGGCCTGGTTCCAAAATCCATACCGCCCTCTCCTAGGCAACCGGGCACCGCCTACCGACGCTACGGCGTCGCGTGATCGGGCTGTGACTTCGGTACGCGCACCCGCACCATGGTTCCGGCCCCCTCGTTGGTCTCAATCACGAGGCCTGCGTCGTCGCCGTACAGTTGACGCAAGCGGCGGTCGACGTTGCGCAGACCCACGTGGTCGCTCGTTGCCCGCGCATCGAGTAGTGCCTTCGCGCGGTCGGGAGCCATGCCGACGCCGTTGTCTTCGACGGTGATTTCGGTGTGCGTGCCATCGTCAACACTCGCAATCGTCACGAGCCCACCGTCGATGTCGGGCTCGAGCCCGTGCTTGACCGCGTTCTCGACGAGCGGCTGTACCGACAGGTACGGAATGACCGTCGTCAGCGTCTCGGGCGAAATGCGCAGGCGCACGCTCAGTCGATCACCAAAGCGCGCCCGCTCAATCTCGAGGTACGAGTGGATCGCCTGCAACTCCTCGGCCAGCGTCGTGAACTCGCCGTGCCGCCGAAACGAATACCGCGTGAAGTCAGCAAACGTCAGCACGAGTTCGCGCGCCCGTGCTGGGTCGGTCGTGGTGAATGACGCGATCGCGGTGAGTGCGTTGTAGATAAAGTGCGGGCTGATTTGGGCCCGCAGCGCCCGCAGCTCGGCTTCGGCTAGGTGTGATGTCCAGGCAGGTTGTTGAGTCTGCTGATGGGTGCGGCTCCGACTGCGGAGTGGTGCCTGTGATGATTGTAGGTGTGTAGCCAGGCGGGTAGCGCGGCTCGGCGTTCGGATTCTGATCC
>NZ_JBNTKF010000043.1:0-1714 GCF_050408675.1 Microbacterium daqui
CAACCACGACCGCCGGCATTCATCGCTCGGCTACCTCGCACCCGTCGACTACGCTCGGCAATGCACCCATCAATCGGAAACCGACGACTCGCACAGCGACCGGACCGAATGAAGGGGGCGGCCCAACACCTCGAAGGTACGAGCGTTTATTGAGAAGGAAAAGTTCAAAAAATGGAGAAAAAAACGCTATCTAGTTTGGGAATGAGGCGTTCGAGACCCCTGCGACAGGCAGGTCTGCTACTTTACCAACCGTATGGTAAAGTAGTGGAGTGGCATCGAACTCTCGCGAAGAAGTCCTCTCCTGCGCACTTGACCTCGTCCGCGCCGGGGAGGTTGTCTCGTTCGACTCGGTTGCGAGGCGGTCGGGACTCTCGAAGCCGGGTTTGATGTATCACTTCCGAACGAAGAAGGCGATGATGCTCGCGCTGGTCGACCACGTTGCTGCGGGCTGGCTCGAAGAGATGGCGACTCGTCTGTCGTCGGCGCCCGAGACTACGACCCTTCGGGAGCGAGTCGGCGTCTACGTCGATGCATGCGTGACACGGGAGCCCGATCCCGCGGACATCGTGATGCTCGCCGATCCCAGGCTCCGCGAGGAACTCACCATCCGATGGGCCGATCGAATCTCGAGCTGGTTCGTGGGCATCGCCGATCTCGACGCGACGGAACGCGGCTACCTCACCGCCGCCCGGCTCCTCGCCGACGGCGCCTGGTTCGCCGGCGCTACCGGCGTCAACATCCCCGCACCCGATGAACGCGCCGTGATCGTCGCGGCCGCGAACGAACTCCTCTCGAAAGTCGAAGCATGAAGAAGTGGCTCTTCCTTGTCGGCGCGATCCTCAGCGAGGCCGCCGGCTCCCTCTCACTCAAAGCAGCGTTGGACCACCCGGCGTGGTACGTGCTCGTGGCAGCGGGGTTCGTCAGCGCGTTCCTGTTCCTCTCACTCACCCTGCGCCAGGGGATGACGCTCGGGGTCGCTTACGGCATCTGGGGCGCATCGGGCGTTGCCCTGACCGCCGTCCTTTCCGCAATCATTTTCGGCGAAGCGCTCACGCCCGTCATGCTCGCAGGGATCGCTCTTATCATCCTCGGCGTGCTCACCATCGAACTCGGCTCCCAGCGAGCCGCAAAGAAGCGAGAGGCACTCTGATGGCCTGGCTGTTCCTTATCGGCGCGATCCTCTTCGAAGTCGCCGGCACGCTCTCCCTCCGCATGGCCACCCACGGCAAGAAGATCTGGATCATCGGCGTCGCCGTCGGCTACTTGGCAGCCTTCGCGCTCCTCTCGCTCACATTGGGGGCGGGGATGGGTCTCGGTGTCGCGTACGGCATCTGGGCGGCATCCGGCGTCGCGCTCACCGTTGTCCTCAGCAAGTTCCTCTTCGACGAGCCCTTCACCTGGATCATGGCAGCCGGCATCGCCCTCGTCGTCGGCGGCGTCCTCCTCGTCGAGCTCGGCGCCGGACACTGACCGACGCATCGCTCGGCCTCGACCTGCGGGAAACGGCGGGAGTCGCGTCGCCGCTGGCTCAACGCTCCGAGAATCTACAGATTCAATGGCACGGACTGGCGTGGATCACCTGATCGGGGGCTCGAGAAGGCCGCGCTCAAGGAGCTGGCTGAGGGAAACTTCTAGGCCCGGGCAGGCGCCGCGCCGCCGTCGACCACCTCAAGCGCAAGCTGCGGGTGAGCGAACGAATGGCGTGCCGTCTGGC
>NZ_JBNTKF010000044.1:0-1417 GCF_050408675.1 Microbacterium daqui
AGTAGTGCCCCTTAAGGTGGTGTAGCCCACGGTGGCCGGCTCGTCGCTTACGACGTAAGCGCGGTCACCGTGTGATCCTTCGAGAAGTCTCTAACCTCCACTCGAAAGGCATCATCACGATGACCGCACTTCATATTGTCGACCCTGCGAGCGTGCTCGCTGAAGCTTTGACCGACGCGTCGCCAGATCTGATGCGCAACCTGCTGCAAACCACGATCAACGCGCTGTTGTCCGCTGATGCGGACGCCGTCGCCGGCGCGGAATGGGGCACGCCGAGCCCGGACCGTGTCGCGCAACGCAACGGCTACCGGCACCGCGACCTCGATACCCGTGTGGGGACGATCGATGTCGCGATCCCGAAGCTCCGAGCGGGCACGTACTTCCCGGAGTGGCTGCTCGAGCGCCGCAAACGCGCCGAGACCGCGCTGATCACCGTCGTCGCCGACTGCTACCTCGCCGGAGTCTCGACGAGGCGGATGGACAAACTCGTGAAGACCCTCGGGATCCATTCCCTCTCGAAATCGCAGGTCTCGCGGATGGCCGCCGAGCTCGACGAGCACGTCGAGCAGTTCCGCCACCGGCCCTTGGGCGACGCGGGCCCGTTCACGTTCGTTGCCGCGGACGCGCTGACGATGAAGGTCCGTGAAGGCGGGCGCGTGATCAACGCCGTGGTGCTCGTCGCGACCGGCGTCAACGCCGACGGCCGCCGTGAAGTCCTCGGCCTGCGGGTCGCGACCAGCGAGACGGGAGCGGCCTGGAGCTCGTTCTTCGCCGACCTCGTCGCCCGCGGGCTCTCCGGAGTTCGTCTGGTCACCTCCGACGCTCATCACGGCCTCGTCGAAGCGATCGCGGCGAACCTGCCTGGCGCGGTCTGGCAGCGATGCCGCACCCACTACGCGGCGAACCTGATGTCCGTGACGCCGAAGGCCATGTGGCCGGCGGTCAAAGCGATGCTGCACTCCGTCTACGACCAGCCCGACGCTGCCGCGGTGAACGCCCAGTTCGACCGGCTCCTGGACTACGTTGACAGCAAGCTCCCCGACGCGCACGAGCACCTCGACACGGCGAGAGCGGACATCCTCGCCTTCACAGGGTTCCCCGAGGGCCTCTGGCAGCAGATCTGGTCCAACAACCCCAACGAGAGACTCAACCGCGAGATCCGCCGCCGCACCGACAGCGTCGGCATCTTCCCGAACAGGGACGCGATCATCCGCCTCGTCGGCGCCGTCCTCGCCGAGCAGACCGACGAATGGGCAGAAGGCCGCCGCTACCTCGGCCTCGACATCCTCGCCAAGTCCCGCCTCACCCTCATCCCCGACACCGGAACCGAGGAGGTGAGCGACCCCGTCCTCGAGCTCACCGCCTAACCAACACCCGAAGGATCACCAACGGCTACACCACGTACTGGGGCTTGACC
>NZ_JBNTKF010000045.1:0-1400 GCF_050408675.1 Microbacterium daqui
GGCTCTTCACGAACGAGGGTGTAGTGGGTTGAGCGCGTCGCTGGCTGGGTAGGGGTCGAGGTCTCCCGGAGGATGGAAGTTCTTCACGCTCACCATCCCGAAAGACCTCGACGTGCTCCACCCTACTTTTGCGACCCCCGACTTGACCACGTTCTGCCGTCTCGACGAGCTCGGGCTCGTGGCCGTCGGCCAGCTGATCGAGCCGAACCTGGCGACGATCGAGTGCCGTCTGACGGAGCCGGATCCGTGGTGTCGCAAGTGCGGTGCTGAAGGCGTCGCCCGTGACAGCGTCACCCGTCGACTCGCGCATGAACCGTTCGGACACCGGCCCACCACGCTGCTGGTGCGGGTGCGTCGCTACCGGTGCGATCACTGCCGGCGGACCTGGCGGCAGGACATGACACGGGCGGCGGCGCCGCGAGCGAAGATCTCCCGTGGCGGCCTGGCGTGGGCGCTGAAGGGCATCGTCGTCGACCACCTCACCGTGACCCGGGTCGCGGGCGGGCTCGGCGTGTCCTGGAGCGCCGCGAACGATGCCGTGCTCGGCGAAGGCAGGCGGCGACTGATCGACGACCCGGCACGGTTCGATGGTGTCACCACGCTCGGGGTCGACGAGCATGTCTGGCGCCACACCCGGTTCGGCGACAAGTACGTCACCGTGATCATCGACCTGACCCCGGCCCGCAACAAGACCGGGCCGGCGAGGCTGCTGGACATGGTGGAGGGCCGCTCGAAGGCCGTGTTCAAGCAGTGGCTCGCTGAGCGCCCAGCCGAGTGGTCGAAGCGGATCGAGGTGGTCGCGATGGACGGGTTCACCGGGTTCAAGACCGCCACCGCCGAAGAACTGCCCGACGCGGTCCCCGTGATGGACCCGTTCCATGTCGTCCGTCTCGCCGGCGACGCGCTGGATGTCTGCCGCCGCCGCGTCCAGCAGGACCTGTTCGGCAGACGCGGGATGAAGGGCGACCCGCTCTACCAGGCCCGCCGCACCCTCCACACCGGCGACAAGCTGCTCACCGACCGGCAGAGGAGCCGACTGGCGGCGCTGTTCGCGGTCGAAGAGCACGTCGAGGTCGAAGCGACCTGGGGCATCTATCAGCGCATGATCGCCGCATACCGCGAGCCCGACAGGAACAAAGGCAAGCACATGATGCAGGCCGTGATCGACTCCGTCACCACCGGCGTTCCCGCAGCGCTGGTCGAGATCCGCCGACTCGGCCGCACCCTCAAACAGCGCGCCGCGGACGTGCTCGCGTTCTTCGACCTGCCCGGCACCAGCAACGGCCCGACCGAGGCCATCAACGGGCGGCTCGAGCACCTCCGCGGCTCCGCACTCGGCTTCCGCAACCTCACGAACTATGTCGCCAGATCACTACTCGAAGCCGGAGGCTTCAGACCCC
>NZ_JBNTKF010000046.1:0-1315 GCF_050408675.1 Microbacterium daqui
CTAGGGCGTGTTGATCAAGAAGGTGCGGGGTGGCCAGCCGCCGCGAGTTGCGCGGGAGAATGGGCGTGTGAAGATCCAGGTGCTGCATATCGAGGATTGCCCGAATTGGCAGGAGGCGGGCGATCGAGTACGGCTGGTGCTCGACTCGATCGGACGGGGCGATGTTCCGGTGGAGTTCGTGTTGATCCGCACCGAGGCTGAGGCGGTGAGCTCTGGTTTCGCGGGCTCGCCCACGATTCTTCTGGACGGTCAGGACTTGTTCCCGTCCCAGGGGAACACTGCCGACTTGGCGTGCAGGGTCTATCTGACCGAGCGCGGCTTTGCGGGTGCGCCGACGGTGGGACAGCTTGAGCGCACGCTGCAGGAGCGCGAAGCGCTCAGCGGAGATCGGTCTTGATCCAGATCAGCGCCGCGGCGAGGCTGACGGCGGCTCGGTAGTTGCGGGCGAGTTTGTCCGAGCGCATCGCGATGCCGCGCCACTGCTTGAGACGGTTGAAGCAGCGTTCTACGACGTTGCGTCCCTTGTAGCGTTCCTTCTGCTTGTCGCCGAAAGCGATCGGCCGGCCCGGCTTCTTGCGGCGGTGCGCGATCTGGTCGTCCCGCTCGGGGATGGTCGCCGCGATCCTCCGGTCGCGGAGCCAGGCGCGGTTCGCCCTTGAGGGGTACCCCTTGTCGGCGAGCACCCGGTCGGGGCGGGTGCGGGGGCGGCCCTTCCCGTCGCGGGGAACGCGGATGTTCTCCAGCACCGCGCTCATCATCGTGGTGTCGTTGATGTTCCCGGCGGTGATCATCATGCTCAGCGGCCGGCCGCGGCCGTCGCAGACCAGGTGCAGTTTGGTCGTCAGCCCGCCGCGGGAGCGTCCGATCCCGTGATCAGGCGGCTCGGACCACGGATTCTTGTGATTCGGCACAGCCCCCTGTGTCCCGGGCGAGGGTCGCGCCGTGCTGATGCACGCGCGCGATCGTGGAGTCGATCGAGACGACCCAGTCGATTTCCCCAGCGGCGTCGGCCTGCTTCTGCACCTCGGTGAGCAGCTTCTGCCAGGTGCCGTCCCCGGCCCACCGGTTGAACCGCTTGTAGATCGAGTTCCACTTCCCGAACCGTTCCGGAACGTCACGCCACGGCGCACCGGTCCGGTACTTCCACGCCATCCCCTCGATAGCGAGCCGGTGATCCGTCCACGGCCGCGACCGACCGGTCACCGTCGGCATCAACGGCTCCATCACGGCCCACACCTCGTCAGAGATCTCCTGTCGCGTCACCGTTCAAGACTCACCCACCGAGGAGCGGAACCTCTTGATCAACACGCCCTAG
>NZ_JBNTKF010000047.1:0-940 GCF_050408675.1 Microbacterium daqui
ACCTAAAGGTCGCCCCAGGACAGACCCGTCTACTACCCGCCGGCCCGTCTCCGAGTTGCAGCGCATGCAACGAGAAAATAACCGGTTACGGGCGGAAAACGCGTACCTAAAAAAATTACGAGACTTGAGGGATCAGGGGCTGCGCTAAAAACACGCGCGATAGCCACCCTCAAGAACGAGCACGACACGAGTGTGTTGCTCGATATCGCAGATCTTGCAAGGTCAACGTTCTACTACCATCTCGCGCGGCTCGACCGAGCTGATCCACATGCGGAGTTGAAAGCCGTGATCACGCAGATCTTCACCCGCAGTAAGTCCCGGTATGGGCACCGACGCATCCATCTCGAACTGCGAAAACAAGGCCGGCGGGTTGCAAAGAAGACCGTGTTGAAACTGATGCGGGCGCTGCAACTGAAATGCAAAACACGAAGCCGGAAACGATTCTCCAGTTACCAAGGCGAAGTCGGCAAGATCGCCCCAAACCTCCTCAAACGGGAGTTCTTCGCCACGCGTCCGAATGAGAAATGGGTGACAGACGTCACCGAGTTCAAAGTCGGAGAAGACAAGCTGTATCTCTCACCAATCATGGACCTGTGTGACCGATCGATCATCGCGTTCACGACAAGTCAGCACCCAACGATCGAGTTCGCAGTGTCATCACTCCAACAAGCACTCACACAACTGCCCGAGCAAGCATCACTGCTAGTTCATAGCGACCAGGGATTCCACTACCAGCATGCGCGCTGGCGGAAATGCCTAGAACAGGTAGAAGCGAAGCAATCGATGTCGAGGAAGGGAAACTGCCTCGACAACGCGGTCATGGAAAACTTCTTCGGACACTTAAAAGAAGAGATGTTCCACCACGACTCATTCGACAACATCGGCCAGCTCGAACGCGAGATCCACGCATACATCGCCTGGTACAACACCGAACGTGTCT
>NZ_JBNTKF010000048.1:0-925 GCF_050408675.1 Microbacterium daqui
TGGGCCGCCCCCTTCATTCGGTCCGGTCGCTGTGCGAGTCGTCGGTTTCCGATTGATGGGTGCATTGCCGAGCGTAGTCGACGGGTGCGAGGTAGCCGAGCGATGAATGCCGGCGGTCGTGGTTGTATTCGGTCTTCCAGTCGCCGATCACGACCTGGGCGTGGAGCAGCGAGTAGAAGCTGTTGATGTTCAGGCACTCGTCGCGGAGCCTGCTGTTGAACGACTCGACGTACCCGTTGTGCCAGGGCGAGCCGGGCGGGATGTAGAACAGGCCGGTGCGGGTGCCGGCCCAGTGGGCCATCGCGTCGCTGATGAACTCGGGGCCGTTGTCGGATCGGAGCACCGCGGGGGCGCCGCGGACTGCGACGAGGTCCTCGAGGTGGGCGGTGAGCCGGTCCGCGGTGATCGACCGTTCGACGAGCCCGCCGATGCACTCGCGGGTGTGCTCGTCGACGATGGAGCAGATCTTGACCGGACGGCCCTGCTCGTCCGCGTCGAACTGGAAGTCCACCGCCCACACGAGGTTCGGTGCGACCGCTGCCGGGGCGTCGACGGTCGAAGACCCAACGCGTTTGCGGCGACGCCGCTGCGGGACGCGCAGCCCTTCCTCGCGCCAGAGCCGTTGGATCTTCTTGTGGTTCACGACCCACCCCTCGCCGCGGGCATCGTGGTAGGCCCTGCGGTATCCCCACCGCGGGTGCTTCTTCGCATACGCCCGCAGCCAGTCCCGCAACGCCAGGTCCGGGTCGGCTGTCGTCTCGCCCTGGAGCGGGCGACGGTATGCGGACCTGCTCAGCCCGGCCAGACGGCACGCCATTCGTTCGCTCACCCGCAGCTTGCGCTTGAGGTGGTCGACGGCGGCGCGGCGCCTGCCCGGGCCTAGAAGTTTCCCTCAGCCAGCTCCTTGAGCGCGGCCTTCTCGAGC
>NZ_JBNTKF010000049.1:0-797 GCF_050408675.1 Microbacterium daqui
CGTGCCGTTGCGCATGTCGCGGCGGAGATGGGCGTCTCGCGCACGACCGCGTGGCGGTGGTGGCGCCGGTTCCGGGAACACGGCCTGGCCGGTCTGCAGGATCGTTCGAGCGTGGCCCACTCGCATCCGCGCAGGACGGGGGCGTGCGTGGAGACGCGGGTGCGGATCATGCGTCACCTGACCCGTCGCGGTCCGGTGTTCATCGCTGGCAAGCTCGGCCTGCAGGCCTCGACGGTGGGGCGGGTGCTGCGACGCCACCAGGCCCCGCTGCTGCGGGAGCTGGATCCGGTCACCGGGACCGTGATCCGCGCGACCCGCCGGTCCGCGCGACGTTATGAGCACGACCATCCAGGCTCGCTGATCCACATCGATGTGAAGAAGCTGGGCCGGATCCCCGATGGCGGCGGGTGGCGTCTGCACGGCCGCACGGAACGCCCGAACCGCAAGCGGGGGCTGGGCTACGACTACGTCCACACCGTCATCGACGACCACTCCCGAGTCGCCTACGCGGAGATCCACGACGACGAGAAAGGCACCACCGCGGCGGGTGTCCTCGACCGTGCGATCGCGTTCTACGCGACCCTCGGTGTCACGGTCGAACGGGTGATCAGTGACAACGCGTTCGCCTACCGGCACTCGAGCGCGTTCCGCCGCGTGATCGAGGCACACGGCATCCGGCAGAAGTTCATCAAACCGCACTGCCCCTGGACCAATGGGAAGGTCGAGAGGCTGAACCGGACCCTCGCGACCGAGTGGGCCTACGCGAGAGCCTGGACCTCCAACGACGACCGAGCCGC